>JBGUEF010000129.1:0-8734 GCA_041821485.1 Deltaproteobacteria bacterium | reverse complement strand
CTCGACGCCGAATCGCGCACGGTCCGTTTGCGCTTGATTCCTGATGAGCCGGCGAGCTGGTTATTGCCCGGCGCGGCGGTCGACGTGCTGCTGACGGTCAAAAGAAGCGAGGAAGGCGCGCTCGTGGTTCCACGCGATGCGCTCGTCTACGGCATCGCCAGCCTCAAGGTCGTGAAGTCGGTCGACGGCAAGGCGGAGCCCGTGCCGATCGAGGTCGTGGCCCGTGGGCGGGACGAGGTGCTGATCCGGGCCGAAGGGCTCGCAGCGGGGGACGTGGTGGTGACGCGCGGCAACGAACGCCTGTTCCCGGGGCAGCCTCTCATCGTGCTGGAAGACTGATCGCCCGATGCCC
The DNA here is from genome assembly GCA_041821485.1 of Deltaproteobacteria bacterium. GTDB lineage: Bacteria > Myxococcota_A > Polyangia > Polyangiales > Houyiibacteriaceae > SG8-38. Next base: position 8,382 of record JBGUEF010000129.1, on the reverse strand, counting down.
GACGACTCGCCTCTGCACGAAGAGCAGCCCACCGGGCTTACCTGGATCGCCATTCAACGACCGATTTCGGTCATCGTCGGCATCGTGCTCGTGGTCCTGTTCGGCACGCTCTCGGTCATGGACCTGCCGATTCAGCTCACCCCGGACATTGCGACTCCGACGATCAGCGTGAGCACCATCTGGCCGGGCGCCGCGCCGGCAGAGGTTGAGACCGAGATCCTCGAGCCACAAGAAGAGGTGCTCAAGAACGTCCAGGGGCTCACCCGCATGGAGTCGAGCGCCAGTATGAACAGCGGGAGCATCACGCTCGAGTTCGAGGTCGACACGGTCATCGAAGAAGCGCTCGTTCGCGTGACCAACAAGCTCAGCCAGGTTTCGAGCTATCCCGATTCGGTCCGGGAACCCGTCGTCGAAACAGCCAACAGCGCCGGGCCACCGCTGGCCGTGGTTGCGATTCGGGATCCGAACAAGGGCGGCGTCGCGGCGTATCGCACCTGGGTCGAAGACGAGGTTCTCCCGGAGATCGATCGTATCCCCGGCGTGGCGGGCATCTTCTTCATCGGCGGTCAGGACACCGAGGTCCACGTGCTGTTTGACGCGCAGGCTCTCGGGGCACGCGGGCTTTCGGTGCAGGACGTGGCTGGCCGGGTGCGAAGCGAGCTCCGCGATCTGTCTGGCGGCGACGTCACCCTCGGGAAGCGACGCTACCTGGTGCGGACCGCCATCGCGCCAGAAACGCCGACCGCGCTCGAAGAAGTCGTGCTCGGAGCAAGCAGCGACGGGACTCCCATCCTCCTCGGAGACGTGGCCACCGTGAAGCTGGCGCTTCGCAAGCCGGTCGGCGTCGCCCTCGTGCAGGACCGGCCGGCCATGGTGATGCTGCTTTCCCGCGAGGCGGGCACCAATGTGCTCGAGGTGACGCGGGAGGTGCACGAGGTCGTCGCCCGGCTGCAGCACGAGAAATTCGACCGCGAAGGACTTCAAATCGAAATCCTCGCCGACCAGGTCGAATACATCGAGGGCGCGCTCGCTCTGGTGCAACAGAACCTCCTCCTCGGCGGGTTCCTGGCGATCATCGTCCTGTTCTTATTCCTGCGTACGTTCGGAGCATCCGCAGTCGTCAGCGTCGCCATCCCCGTCTGTGCATTCGCAACGGCCCTCGGGATGCAGGCGCTCGGTCGGACGATTAACGTCGTCTCGCTAGCCGGCATCACGTTTGCAATTGGCATGGTCGTCGACAATTCGATCGTCGCCCTCGAAAGCATCGACACCTGGCGCACCCGCGCACCCAACACGAAGCTGGCTGCGTATCGCGGCATCCGCGACGTCTGGGGCGCGCTGATCGCCTCCACGGCGACGACGGTCGCGGTCTTCATTCCCATCGTCCTCTGGCAGGGCGAGGTCGGCGAGCTCTTGCGTGACGTCGCTGTTGCCATCGCGCTGGCCGTGTCAGTGTCACTGGTCGTGTCGGTTCTGGTGATCCCGAGCCTCGCCGCGCGCCTCCTCTCACAGGGCAAGACCCTCGACATCGGCGGCCTGACCGGCTTCGGCCGCCGGTTTCGTTCGCGCGTCACCGAGCAAGTGCGATGGCTCTGCAGCTCGACCCGACGCTCGCTGGCAACGATCGCGTTGGCCATCGTTGGCTCGATCTTGGTCGTCTGGGTGCTTCTCCCTCCGATGGAGTACTTGCCCACCGGCAACCGGAACCTGGTGTTCGGCATCTTGATTCCGCCCCCCGGTTACTCAATCGAGGAGCTCGAATCGACCGGCAACCGGCTTCAAGGCGAGATGGCGCGTTACACCGGCGTCGAGGCCGATGGCGAAGCCAACATCCGACGAAGCTTCTTCGTGGGGAGCCCCGACCGGGTGTTCGCGGGCGCCGTCGCCGAGCACAAAGAGGACGTCGGCCGGATGCTCGACCTGTTACGACGCGTGCAGTCGAAGATCCCAGGCATGATCTCGTTCGCAACCCAGGCGTCCTTGTTCGGCCGCAGCATCGGTGGAGGCCGCGTGGTCGAGATCGACATCCAGGGCCCGGACCTGCCGACGCTCACCGAGGTGGGCGGTCGCTTGTTCGAAGACCTTCGGGAGGCCCTACCCGGCGCGCAGATTCGTCCCGTCCCGAGTCTGGACCCGGGCGCGCCGGAGCTTCACGTCGTTCCGAGGCGAAAAGAAGCCGCGCAGCTTCAAATGGGCGGCGCAGAGCTCGGCCTCGTCGTCGACGCATTGATCGACGGCGCGATCATCGGCGAGTACACGCCCAAGGGCTCACCGAAGCTCGACGTGGTGTTGCGCGCGGTAACCGAGGGCGACCAGCTTCTGGCGGACGCCCCGGCCCTGCTGTCCGCACCGGTCGCTACCCCGAGCGGGCGCGTGGTCCCCCTCGGCGCACTCGCCGAAATCGAAGAACGCCTTGGCCCTTCGGTGATCCGTCACCTCGAACGCCGCCGGGCGATCACCCTCAACGTATCGCCGCCTGAAGACCTGGCCCTCGAAGATGCCATCGATACGATACGCAACGAGGTGATCGGCGGCCTCGAGGCGGAGGGCGGAGTCCCGCCCGGGGTTGAATTCGGCCTGAGCGGCGCGGCGGGCAAGCTCGAGGTGGCGCAGAAGCAGTTCGGGAACATCCTTTTGCTCGCTCTGATCATCTGCTTCCTCTTGATCGCGGCGCTGTTCGAAGACTTCGTCTCTCCGCTCGCGGTGCTCATGAGTGTTCCATTGGCAGCGGCAGGTGGCGCAGCAGGGCTCTGGCTGGTCAATGCCTTGCTCGGAAAGCAGCCCCTAGACTTGATGACCGCGCTCGGCTTTCTGATCCTGATCGGTGTCGTCGTGAACAATGCCATCCTCGTCGTCGATGGCTCAATCACGCGTCTACGTGCAGGCACCAGCCTCAGCGAAGCCGTTCCCCTCGCCGTCGAAGCCCGCGTGCGCCCGATCTTCATGACCACGGCAACCTCGCTTGCGGGGCTCCTGCCCATGGTGATCTTCTCAGGCTCCGGCTCGGAGCTCTACCGCGGCGTGGGCGCGATCGTTCTCGGCGGCCTCTTACTCTCGACGGTGCTCACCCTCTTCGTCGTGCCGAGCGCGTTCACCCTTCTTTGGAGGCTTCGCGGGCACGGCGATACGGATTGAGATACTTCTTTTTGAGCTGCTGAAGCTCGTCGCGGCTGAGGTCGCGGTACTCGCCAGGTCTCAATCCATCGGTGCTGATGCCTGCAAACGACTGCCGCGCGAGCCTCATCACACGGCGGTGAATCGCGTCGCCCATTCGGTGAATCTGCCGGTTCTTGCCCTCTGTCAGGGTGATCTGAACCCAGGTGTGGCCGTGCTCCTGCCGCAACACGAACGCCTCCGCGGGCTTGGTGCGATAGCCATCGTCGAGCCTCACGCCGTTTCGAAGCGCATCGAGCTCCGGGACATCGAGATGCCCCTGAAACTTCACGGCGTAGATCTTGGGCACGCCGGCGACCGGCCTCAGCAACGCATCGATCATGTCACCGTCGTTGGTCGCCAAAAGCGCGCCGCTGGTGTGATAGTCGAGACGCCCCACCGGAACGACCCGCTCGGGAATCGTGCGCAACATGTCCGCGATAGTCGCCCTTCCCTCCGGGTCGTCGAGCGTCGTCACCATCTCGCGCGGCTTGTGTAGGAGATAGTACGCGGGCTTCTCCGCAACGAGCCGCCTACCATCGACCTCGACCCGGTCCTTGTGCGCATCGACCTTCGTCCCGAGCTCGGTGACGACCCGCCCGTTCACGCGCACCCGCCCAGCCTTGATCAGCTCCTCCGACGCACGCCGAGAAGCAACGCCAGCACGGGCCAGAACCTTTTGAAGCCGTTCCACCGCCGGAAGCTAGCTGGTGAGGTCTTGCTGGAAAAGGGGACAGTCCCCTTTTTCGAAGGGTTAATTGTAGACGCGGACGAATGGAGGTCGGGATGCCGAAAAAGGGGACAGTCCCCCGGCCCCCTACTGGCTTGCTGTTTCGTCTGTGGTGGCCTGGGTGGCTAGGGCGGAATTGCGAAGGCGTTCTTCGTCTCGGTCCCAGCGGTCTACTTTGCCGTCGCCGTCGAGGTCGGTGCCGATGCGGACGGTGCGGCCGTCAGCGTAGTATTCCCAGCGATCCGGCTGCCATTTGGCGGCGGTGCTGCGGTTGGCCATGTCGCGCTCGGCGCGCTCGGGCTGGCCGTTTTCATAGAAGATCTTGGTGTCGATCATCCCATTGCCGCTGGTGTCGATTTCCTGAAGGCTGACACGGCCGTTGGTGAAGTGGGTGACCTCGTCGATTCGGCCATCGAAATCACGGTCGGCTTCCTCGCGCATGGGCCTACCCTCCTCGGTGTAGAGCCGGACGATGTCCTTGCGGCCATCCCCGTTCAGGTCGGCCTCTCGACACACCAAAACGAGGCGCGCGACGCTCCCCTCGCCCATGGTTCGGAAGAGCTTTCGCACGTCCGGTGTGTTGTCGCCCGAGGTGTCGTACTCGGTGACTTCGTAACCGGCGCCATTCGGCATGCAGCGCCCACCATCCACGATCTCGCCGCCACTGGTCGACTCGGCGCCCGGACTCGTCACCGGTTTCGGATCCTTGGAGCCGCAAGCAACCACGGTGAGGCTCAAAAAACAAAGCAATAAGTATTTCATAGTTGGCCCCCCTCACATCGCAGTGCGTCGTCGGCGGGGCCCATGCTCTGCAGCGGCATGTCGTGGCTGCGATCCGGTTCACCATCCCCGTTGTCGTCGTACTGCGTCAGCACGAGCTTTCCCGCTCGAAACGAATCCCACCTGTCAATGCGTCCATCGTTGTCGTCGTCGTACTTCGCCTCGGTGATGAGGCCTTGGGCGTACGCTTCCCACGCGTCGACCTTGCCGTCGCGTTCGCGATCCCGTTCGGCTCGAACGACCCAGCCGTTGCCGCACCAGAGCCAGGTATCAATCGTGTTATCAAAGTTGGTGTCGAGCTCTTTGCGAGCGAGTTGGCCGCCTTCGAAAAAGGACAGCTGGTCGAGACGCCCATCGAAGTCGAAGTCGTGCCGCTCCTGCGCAACATGTTCCCCGTCTCCTTCGTAAAAGCGTTCCATATCGACTTTGCCGTCAAAGTTCATGTCTGCTTTCGTGCAGTAGCGACGACCGTTTCGTCCGACGTGTTCAATATCGACACGTCCATCTCCATTGGCATCGGTCGCTGTGATCTGATTCCCTTTGCACTCCAGCGCCTCAGCCATCGAGCCTCGCGGCAACGTGCTCGAGGTGCTCTGGCCGCAACCCACCGCCAGCGAGCATGCCAAGATGGCAAGCCCAGCCGCCGCATGTGCGAAATTGCTCATGTTTGCGGTCAACTTAGGGTCCCCCGAGAACCGAATCCCCGTAACAATAAGGTCGATCCACCGGCCTGCGCAAGTCCACGACCGATCGGATTGACAATATATATGGTGCCATGTAGTTTCATGCCACTCCTGAGGTCCGAATGGCGCGCAAAAAGATCTCGACGACGGTCTACATCACCCCCGAGCAGAACGAGCGACTCAAGCTCTTGCACGAGCGCACGAAAGTGCCTGTGGCGGTGTACATCCGGGAGGGCATCGATCTCGTCTTGGATCGTCATCAGGACGAGCTTCCAGGCCAGATGACCTTGGACGCCACGCCCACAAAAAAGGGTTAGCGACGGCGTGTTGCTGTAAGCCTGGTGCGAGGCTAGACAGGTCGCACTTTGGCGCAAGATCTCCAGCACATCCGGAACTTCTGTATCATCGCGCACATCGATCACGGCAAGAGCACCCTTGCCGACCGGTTCCTCGAGGTGACGGGAGCGGTTTCGGCCCGGGAGCAGAAGGCGCAGCTGCTCGACCGGATGGACCTCGAGCAGGAGCGCGGGATCACAATCAAGGCGCAGGGCGTCCGGCTTCCGTTCAAGTCGGCCAATGGGGAGACGTATCAATTAAACCTCATCGACACCCCCGGCCACGTGGACTTCAGCTACGAAGTGTCGCGATCGCTCGCGGCATGTGACGGGGCTCTCTTGGTCGTCGATGCCACGCAGGGCGTCGAGGCCCAGACCCTGGCGAACGTGTACCTCGCCGTCGAGAATGACCTCGAGATCATTCCAGTGTTCAACAAAGTCGACCTGCCGAGCTCGGACGTGGACCGAGTCCGCCAGGAGGTCGAGGATGTCATCGGGCTCGATTGCTCGGAGGTGCTGGCGTGCAGCGCCAAGACCGGCGAAGGCGTCGTCGAGATCCTCGAAGCGGTGGTGCGGCGCGTCCCGGCCCCTCAAAGCGATGACAAGGGCTTCCTGCGAGCCCTCGTCTTCGACAGTTGGTACGACAGCTACCGCGGCGCGGTTTGCATGATTCGCATGAAGGACGGGACGGTTCGCAAGGGCGACAAGATCCGGCTCATGGCGACGGGCGCAGAACACGAAGTCACCGAGCTCGGAGTGTACAACCCGTTTCAGCAAGAGCTGGACGAGCTGGGGCCCGGAGAAGTCGGCTACCTCGCCGCTAGCATCAAATCGCTACAGGACGCGAAGGTCGGCGACACGATCACCTTGGCCAAGAAGCCCGCCGACGAAGCGCTCGCTGGGTTCAAAGAGGTCAAGCCGATGGTCTTCTGCGGGATCTTCCCCACGGACAGCGACCAGTACACGGAGCTTCGGGACGCGCTCGAGAAGCTAAACTTGAATGACGCTGCGTTCATGTTCGAGCCGGAGACCTCGGATGCGCTTGGGTTCGGGTTTCGATGCGGGTTCCTCGGACTCCTGCACATGGAGATCATCCAGGAGCGCCTCGAACGCGAGTACCACATAGGACTGATCACCACGGCGCCAAGCGTGGTCTATCGAGTGACGACTGAAGAGGAAACAATCGAGATCGACAACCCGTCGCAGATTCCCGACGGGCGCATCCGAGTCGAGGAGCCCTACTTCACGGTTTCGATCCACGTGCCCGCGGAGTTCGTCGGATCGGTGATCAAGCTCTGCCAAGACCGCCGCGGCGAACAGCAAGGCATTCAATACGCATCGACCGAGCGGGTCATCGTCACCTACCTGATGCCGCTCGCTGAAGTGCTGTTCGACTTCTTCGACAAGTTGAAGAGCGCCACCAAAGGCTACGCATCGATGGACTATGAGCTGGCCGGCTATCGCGAGAACCCGCTCGTGCGCCTCGATATGCTCCTCAATGGTCAGAAGGTCGATGCGCTCAGCGCGGTCGTACACAAAGACAAGGCGTACTATCTTGGGCGCGCGCTGGCGGCCAAGCTGAAGAAGATCGTGCCGCGGCAGCAGTACGAGGTGATCATCCAGGCCGCGATCGGGTCCAAGGTGGTCGCGCGCGAAACCGTCCGCGCACTACGCAAAGACGTCACTGCCAAGTGCTACGGCGGTGACATCTCGCGAAAGCGCAAGCTCCTCGAGAAGCAAAAAGAGGGCAAGAAGCGCATGAAGGCCGTGGGCAGCGTCGAAATCCCCCAGGACGCCTTCCACGCCATCCTCAAAGTAGACGAATAGTGTGCGGATCTTTTTCCTTGTGGTCGGCTTACGTCCTCGTCGCTCCGCTGCGAGGCACATGAGTGCCTCTCACTACGCTCCTGCGGGCGCGCTCGACCACAAGAAAAAATCTCTCGCACACTAGGTGCTTGGCTTGTCCGCTATTGGCCTGGGAGGGCGGAGGTGTTGGCAACTTGGATATCGAACTCTTCTTCGACGTGGACGGATTCGGTGCCCTTGGCGGTTTTGACGATGATGCGGTCCTCTGCGGTGCCGGTGGCCGATGCGTCGGACTCGAGGGCATTGAGCTTGAGGATGATCTGGCCGTTCGCCTGAGCGCTCATCGACTCGACCGAGATTTCGATGCCCTCCTCGGGGAAGTCGATGGTCTGCGGAAGCGCCATCTGCTGCACCGTTACGTTGAGCATCAGCTCGTCGCCGGCCTGGTCGACCAAGGTGTAGGTGTTCACCTGCTTGACGTTGAACCCGTAGGCTTTGATCTCTTGGCTCGTCTCCCAGCGCGCGCCAAGACCCACCTTCTCTGAGGGAAGTAGGACCCGCGTCAGCGTGGCGCGCGTGTTGACGATCATGCGGAGCAAGCGCATGGGCACGTCCGAACGCTTGGTCTGCTCGTTGAGCTCGCCGGCCAGTAACCGGCCGCGGTCGTCGACCTCGACCCATCCGCCGACTTGGTCGACGATGGCAGCGCCGTTTCTGAGGAGCTCAGCCATTTCCTCGTCGAAGTCGTCGGGCACGAGTGCTTCGGACTTCACGACGTCAACTGGGAACTTCACGCCCCGGTCGGTCAACTCTGCAGGCCCAGACACGAAGTCGAGACGAAGCCCTGGCAAGACGCTGAGTGCTGCGGTGTCGCCGCTGGTCGCAAGGGTCGCCA
>JBGUEF010000128.1:0-8745 GCA_041821485.1 Deltaproteobacteria bacterium | reverse complement strand
GGACGAGCTCGCCACGTTCATGACCTCGCGCATGTGCGTGTGAAGGGGCATCGCAGCGCTGAGGTGCGTGTGATGAAAGATCAAGCCATGCCCGACGGCCATCACGGGGATGCCGAGGGATCTCGCTGCATTCACGGAGGGGCCGTCCCCGTCGCTGACCACGACGTCTGGGGACCAGAGCTGCAGACGTTGGCGGTCGGCTCGGAAGCGGAGCGAGAAAGAGCGAATCATCCCCCTGCCAGGCATGCAGGGCAGCAGAGGCTCGGCGCAGGGGACGTCGCTCAACACGTCCCAGGCTTCGCCGGCGCAGAATAACCGGACCTCGTCACTCTTGCTCAAACCCCCGACAACCGCCCGAGTTCGGGTGGCGTGACCTTTGCCGCGGCCGTGAACGAAATATGCGATGCGAATCATTGTGGCTGTTCGAGCGTATGAGCTTGGAGCGCCTTCGTGACAGCTGGGAGGCTCCGGAGTCCAAATCGGTGAAGAAACTGCAAATTTTCCCCTCTGAGGAACCAGGCTGTAAGGTTGGCCCGCTTTTCGCAAGGAAGGGGATCGGAGCGGGAGATTGTCTTCGAAAACCCGTCAGAAAGGCCCAAGAACACAGCGAATGTCGCTGCGGGAAGGGGTCCATGTGAGGGGCTGTAGTCATGAAACAACAGCTTTCTTCACAGGGTGTGAATCTGGTTCACGGTTGACGGTCTCACGAGTGAAACACACGGAGGGCCTTGCATGTATTCGCACGAGCGACGATGGCTACGCCGATTGGCGATTCTAAACGACTACGTACGGATTCCGTACGCGAATGGGTCGTCCTACGCGTCGCAGTTCCTCTATCGCGAAATGTCCTCACGTGGCCACGAGGTCACGATCGTCGGCCCCGATGATCCCAACGCCCGGCCGAGCGAGCTGCCCCCGCGACACATCTCGCTGCCGAGCATTCCTCTTCGCAATCACCCCGGCTTCTACCTGGCGATGCCCTCCAAGTCGTCGCTCGAATCGCTGAAGGACGCGAACTTCGACATGCTGCTCGCCCAGAGCCCGAGCGGCCTGCTTTATGCCGGTGGCTGGCTCCGCCAGCAGCACGGCGTGCCGCTAGTCTGCGTCAACACCGTCCACATGCCCAGCGTGTACAACGTTGTCCTTCCAGACGCGCTCAACCATGTTCCATCGGTCAACCGCCTCTTCGAAGAGAAGGTGATGCCCTGGGTCGAGTCGAACACGACCGATGCGTACAACGCCGGTGACGCGTTGGTGTGTCTGAGCCCTGGCCTCAAGCGCTACTGGCAGGAGGCCGGCGTCGAAGTTCCGATACACGTGATTCCGCGTGCCATCGAAAAACGAATCTTCGACCAGACCGGTCAGGACGACCCGTTCGCGCCTGAAGCTGCGCCAGGCGCGCGGCTTCTCGTCGTCTGCCGTCACACGCGTGAAAAAGAAGTCGACCGCCTCTTGCGGATCTTCGCACAGTACGTGTACCCGCGGGTCGAGGGCGCGACACTCACGCTCGTCGGCGACGGCCCCGAGAGCGAGGTGTTCAAGGAGCTCGCGAAGGAGCTCGGCATCGACCACCGCACGTTCTTCGTCGGTGAACAGGGCCTACAGCAGATGCCGGCTTGGTTCCGCCACGCCGATCTCTTCGTGTACACGTCCCTGTCGGAGACCTACGGTCAGGTCATCAGTGAGGCGCTTTGGTGCGGTCTCCCCGTCGTTGCGATGGATGACGGCATGGGCGTCGCTGGCCAAGTCACCGATGGCGGGGACGGCTTCCTGGTCGACCCCAGGGCCGAAGATGCAAACCGTCAGTTTGGCGGGCACGTCGAGCTCCTGCTGACCAAGCCTACACTTCGCCGCCAGATGTCCGAGCAGGCCACACGTAACGCGAAGGACCGCTCCGATCCGGAAGCTTGCGTCCAGCGTTACCTCGAAGTGTTCGAGGTCGCCAAGGATCACGCCGCGCGCAATCCGGGTGGCTCGCAGCTCGTTGCGTATCGCAGCCTTGCCCGCTGGGCGGGGATGCACTCCACATTGGCGGCGATGGGCCTCATGCGAAAGCCCGTCGAGCTCAACCGCAACCATGCGGCTACGGGCACCTGGACGTTCTCCGCCGCCTCCTGAGTTTTCGGGGCGCGACTATTCGGCGGTCAGGAGCTCGACGTCCGCGTCGGACGGCGCCGTCATGGGTGGCGGCGGCATGGTAGGCCGCCCGCCCAGCCTGGCGAAGAAGTTCCCTGCATTGCGTCGAGCGTCCTCGAGGACGAGGTAGCTGCAGGGCACGATGAGCAGCATGATCATCGTGGCCGCCAAGACACCGAAGCCTAGGGACACGGCCATGGGAACTAGGAAGCGAGCCTGGACTGAGGTCTCGAGGATCATCGGAGCCAAGCCGAAGAACGTCGTGAGTGAGGTCAGCAGGATGGGGCGGAAGCGGCGCGCGCCGCCCGCAACGACCGCCTCCCAGGTACTCATCCCGGCCTCGCGGTAGCGGTTGATCGACACGATGAGAATCAGCGAATCGTTGACGACCACACCGGAGAGGGCGATCAGGCCCATCATGCTCATCAGACTCAGGCTGACGTGATCCCAGAGCGTGAGGCCCATCGCGACGTGGCCCCAGACGGCACCTACCATGCCGAACGGAATCGCCGACATCACCAGGATCGGCTGCGTGTAGCTGCCGAACGCGACCGCTAACATCGAGAACATGACGATCAGGGCAAGAATGAACCCAAGCCCGAGCGCGCCCATGGTTTCCGCTTGCCGCTCCTGCTCGCCGCCGAGGCTGTACGAGAGCCCCGGAATGTCCGCGAGCAGCTGGGGGAGTTCGCGCTGGCGGATCTGCGCGTTGATCTCATTGGCGTTGGAGTTCTCGTCGGCCACATCCGCCGTGACACTGATGTTGCGCCGGCCGTCGGTCCGCGTGATCACGGTGTAGGCCTGCCCGCGCGTGACGACCGCAGCTTGCGATATGGGCATCTCCCCGCCCATGGGAGTGCGAACGATGAGCTCCTCGACGTTGTACAGCGAGCGGCGCTCTTCGAGGGGCAGACGCACGTACACGCGCACTTCGTCGCGGCCTCGCTGCTGTCGGACGGCCTCTGCGCCGAAGAACGCCGCGCGGACCTGACGCGCGAGCTCGAACTCGGTCAGGCCCTGGGCCAGGGCCGCATCGGTGAGTCGAAAGTCGAGCTGATCCTTGCCCTTGGTCACGCCGCTATCGATGTCCCGGAGGCCGCTGTACGAGGAGATTTCGGAGGCGAGGCGCTCGGCCGCTGCTTCGAGGGTGGGCACGTCATCGTGGATCAACTGAATCTCGATCGGCTTACCGGGCTCGACGCCGACTTCGTATGCAAACGTGAGCGAGTCCGCACCTGGGATCTCGCCAATTCCGTCGCGCCATCGTTGAACGAACTGCTGTGTGTTCAGGTCCCGCTCTCCGGCGTCGATCAGGTACATCATCACCGTGGCGTAGTGACTACCCTCGGTCGATGCGGAGCCTTCGGGGCCCGATTCCAACGAGCTCATCGCGCCGACCTCCTCGTACAGGCCTCGCGAAATGGTCGAGTCATCCAACTTGGCGTCTTCTTCGTCGACGATCGTCTGAGCAACACCCGCGATCCGGTCTGCGATGCGTTCGGTTTCGGAGACGGGCGTGCCGACTGGCATCTTCAGGTGAGCGGTGATCAGGTCGCCCTCGACCTTGGGCAAGAAGGTGAACGGAATCCGGCCCGCGACGTATCCCATCGTGGCGACGAGCAGGGCGACGCCCATCGCAAGGGTGAAGTAGCGCCAGCGCAACGCCTTCTGCAGCACCGGAACATAGGTGTGTTGGATGTGGTGCTGGAGCCGGTGCGCCATGTCGAGCTTGGCCACCAGGCGCATGGTCCAGAGGTAGGGAGACAGAACGACCCGTAGCCAGCCGGGCATCGGGTGCGAGAGGTGGGCGGGAAGGATCAGGAGCGACTCGACGAGCGAGATCAGCAGGACCGCGATGACCACGATCGGCACGACCCGGAAGAACTTCCCCATCGGGCCAGGCACCATGAGCATGGGGGCGAAGGCTACGCAGCTCGTCAAAATCGCAAAAATGACCGGCTGAGCAACTTCCTTTGCGCCGCCGATGGCGGCCTCTAAGCGCCCCTTACCGTCCATGCGTTGCTTGTAGACCGCTTCGCCGACCACGATCGCGTCGTCGACCACCATGCCGAGCGTGATGATGAACGCGAAGAGCGAGATCATGTTGATCGAAATATCGGTTGCCGGGAAGAACAGCAGGGACCCCGCGAACGAGATCGGGATGCCCAGGGTCACCCAGAACGCCAGACGGGCCTCTAGAAACAGAGCCAGCGTCAGCAGAACCAGGACGAGACCGATGCGAGCGTTGGTCATCAGTAGAGAGATTCGCCCCTCATACATCTCGGCCGTGTCAAACCAGGTCGCCGCGCTCAGACCTTCCGGCAGGGTAGCCTGAAGTTCCTCGACGTACTCCTTCGCCGCGGCAGCGACGGTCAGAGGTGTCTCGTTGCCGACTCGGTACACGTTGATCATCACGGCGCGCTCGCCGTTGTAGGTCGCCTCCTTGTCGATTTCCCGGAAGCCGTCGCGAACGGTCGCCACGTCCCGCACCCGCACCTGGGTGCCGTCCGCGTGGCTGAGAAGAATGATGGAGCCGAACTCGTCGCCCCGATCGCGCCGCTCGGTCGTGCGAAGCAGAACTTCGCCACCCTGCGTCTTGACGGCGCCACCTGGTAGCTCGACGGACGCCGCGCGCACGCGAGCCGCGACCTCGTCGAGGGTCAATCCGTACTTGCGGAGCTGAGCCTGGGGGATCTCGATGCTGATCTCGAGGGGGCGAATCCCAGACAGCTCGATGTAGGTGATGCGTGGATCTTGCAGTAGCGCGCGGCGGCTGTTTTCGCCGACCGCCCGCAAGGTCGCTTCGTCGACATCGCCATAGAGAACCAGCGAGATGACCTGCTGCCGATTCGAGAGAAGGCTAACTGTCGGACGCTCCACGTCTTCGGGAAACGAGGTGATGCGATCGATGGTGCTCTTGACGTCGTTGAGGGCCCGATCCTTGTCGGTGTTGAGCAAGAGCTCGACGAAGGTGCTCGCCTGTCCCTCTGTGGCCGATGAGGTGACCTTCTTGACGCCGTCGATGCCGCGAACTGCCTCTTCGACTGCGAGCACGACGGCTTGTTCGACCTCCGCCGGGCTTGCGCCGGGATAGATGACGTTGATCGAGACGACGTCGATCTCGACCTCGGGGAACACCTCTTGCTTGATCCCCGAAGCAAGGGTCACCACGCCCCCGACAATCAGGATGAGCATCAAGACGTTCGCCGCGACGGCGTTCTTCGCCATCCAGGCGATGGGCCCCCGCTCTTTGTCGGGATCGAAGTCGCTGGAGTCGGTCATGGCATGGCTTGGGCTGCGGGCTTGCTGGGGTCGCCGGGCTCGGGCTTAGGGGATTGTTCCACCGTGCGGAGCACCATGTTCGGCACCGGCGTTGCGATTCGGCTGGTGACGACGCGTTCGTTGGGTTGGAGGCCGCCGGTGATGAGCACCGAGTCCGGCTCGGTCCACGCGATTTCGACGTCGCGGATCTCGAGGAGGTCCTGGTCGTTCATCACGTAGACGTTGCGTCCGTTTCTCAGCGCCACTCTCGGGAGGCGTATCGACTCGGCTATGGGTTGCGCGACGACTGCGACGTCCACGAAGGAGCCGAGGAGCAAGGGGAGGTCACCTCCTTGACCGAGCGGGTTGTCGATGTTGAGAAGGATGCGAGCCATCGCTCCGCCTGCATCGAGATCTGGCAGCTGCCGGATCACCTCCGCGCGTCGCTCGATGGTTTCCTGCCCGACGTGCTGAACGATTCTGGCCTCGGAGCCAGGTGCATCCGCCGTGCGGGCCCGGACGGTTCTCAGAGAAGCCACCGGGACGGACACCTGTACGTGATATTCATCGGTGCCAACGAGCCGCGCCACCGAGGTTTGCGGGCTGAGCAGCTGCCCCGTGTCGACGTTCTCACTGACCACCATGGCGTTGAACGGGGCGCGAAGCGTGGCGCGCGACAAATCCAGCTGCGCCTTCTTGAGCGCGCTCTGCGCGGCCTTGAGCGCAAGCCTGCTCGCCTCGAACTGAGGCTCACGCTGGGCGAAGGCTCGCTGCTCGTCGGACACATCTATCTCCCCAAAGGCATTCCACTCGCGCTTGGCGACCTCGCCGCGACGCCCTTCGATCGAGAGGTCGAGCTTGGCTCGGTTCACCTGGGAGCGATACGACTCCACCGCGAGCTGGAAGTCCCGAGGGTCGATACGGACCATCGGCTGGTCCTTCTTGAAGCGACCACCTGCGACCAGCTCCGGGCTCTGCCAGATGACACGGCCGCCGAGCTCTGCCTGGAGCACGATTTCCTTTGCCGGCACCACGGTGCCCTTGGCGTGTAGATCGACGGCGTGGGTGCTCGTGCCGATCTGGATGACTTCGACCAGAGTTCCCTCGAGCGGCTTGTCGGCGCGCGGAGGCTCTGGTTTCGTGGCCACCAAGGCCAACGCCATAGCGGCCGCGGCGACCATCACGCCGATCGACAAGGCCCACTTCAAGCGGCGCTCGGTTCGTTTAGTCATCTTCGGGCTCTCCAAATTCTTCGGGCCACGCGCCCCCCAGGGCTCGGTAGAGTTGAACGCGATAGGAAACCAGTTGCCGGCGTGACGAAACGAGCTGGAGCTCGGAAATCTGCCGTGTCGCCAAGGCGGTTAACACTGGCAAGAAGTCGCTCAGGCCTGCTCGATAGCGATCGCGTGTCGCTTCGAGCGTAATGTTGGCCAAGCGGAACTCGTCCTCGAGGTATTGGATGCGAAGCCGCTCTTGGCGTTCGAGGACGAGCGAGCTCTCGACTTCCAGCAGGCCCGTGAGGATGGTCTCGGCGTACTGTTCGAGGAGCTGGTCCGAGACCGCACGCTGCGTCTTGATTGCAGACCAGCCGCGAAGGCCGTCGAACACGGGGACGGAAAAGTGAGCTCCGGCATTCCATGTCCAGCCGTGAACAGTGGTCGCGGGGAACTGCATGCCGCCGCTTTGGGTGCCTGTGATCTCCGAATCGAGCCAGGTGTACGAAGGGGTGAAATCCAGGACGATCTGAGGGAGTCGTGCGCCGATGGCCGCGGACAGCCGACGATCCTCGGCCTCAACTCGTTTTTGCATGGCTTGGATGTCGGGGCGTGCCTCGAGGAGCTTCGCCGGAACCTCCACTTCGGGCGTGGGCCCGATGTCCGGGAGAGTCTTGTCGTCGAGGGGGAACTCTCGGCCGGGTGCCTCGCCCAACAGCACCGAAAGTCGTTGGTCGGTCAGCTCGGTCCGGGCATCGGACATGGCGAGTAGGGCGCGTTGACTGGCGACGCGCTGCCGCTGCTGGTGCACGTCGACGGCAGAGTTGAGGCCCTCTCGGTAGCGGAGCTCGACCAGCTCGAGGAACTTCAGGTCGGTGTCGAGCTGCTCGGTGACCACAGCGACTTCGATGCGCGAGTTGACCGAATCAAACCATGCTTCGGCGACTTCCGCCGAGATCACGATGGCCAGTGCTTCTTGATCGAGCCGTGCGGCTTCTGCGTCGAGCTTGGCGCCCTGATGTTCCCGTGCCCTGCGTGCGAACAGGTCCACTTCGTACGAGACGGGCAGCGAACCGACCCCCTGTTGGGCGCGCACTTCGCCGAACGACATGATGTTCTTCCCGATTTGGTAGTCCCCGATGAGTCCGATCTGCGGCATTCGCGCGGCGCGAACTTGATTGGCGATGAAGCGCGCTTGGCGCACACGCGCCCAACCGGCTCTCACGCTCTGGTTGCGCCGCAAGGCCTCCTCGATGAGTGCGGTGAGCGTTGGGTCGCCCATGGATCGCCACCAGCGCACGTCGCGAACCGGCTCTGCTTCGTGTGTCGGTGGTGGAGGAACTTCGGCCCCCTCCGAAAACGTGTCCGGAACCTCGACCGGAGGCGGGGGATCGGTCTCCTTCGTATAGTTGCAACCGACCGCCAGCATCGAGACCGACAGGATGAGAATGGTGCCTCGCATCATGAAGACCCTCCGCTCGACAGTGCCCGCACCATCGCGTCGAGGTGTAGGGGCACTAACTGCTCTAAATCCACAGGCATAGGAATTCGCTGCGCCATGCCTTCTTTGTTGAGTCCGACCAGCACCACGCCGAGGAAACTCGTCCAAAGTTGGATGGCCTGGGGAAGGGGGTCGATGTCGGCTCGAATGCTGCCATCGGATTGGCCCCGTAGTAGCGAGCTGACCACCAATGACAGGATGTGTCCCACCCGGCCCCGGTAGGTCTGAAATGCCTCTGTCGAGTCATCCATGCGCTCGCCCGCGCTCAACCACTCGATCGCGAATCGAAAGTGGTGTGGGTTATTCTGAGTGAACTCGTAGTATTTACGGAGCAGCCCTTGGACCGCGTCCAGGCCCGTGGAGGCCTCTTCCAGCGCGGTCTCGATGAAAGGCAGCAGCGTGTCGAGAAGCCGAGTTGCGACCGCGGCGCAAAGGGCGTCTTTGTTCTCGAAGTAGAGGTACAGCGTGCCCTTGCTGAGCTCGGCCGCCTCCGCGACGCCATCCATTCGCATCCCGTGGTAGCCCTCCGCGGCGATCAGCTCCTGCGCCGCATCGAGAATCGCTTCCCGTCGCGCAGTCCGCTCCCGCTCCCTACGAGCCGCCACCGCCATCGCTTGCCCTCCAGTGAAACTG
>JBGUEF010000127.1:0-8815 GCA_041821485.1 Deltaproteobacteria bacterium | reverse complement strand
GTCGGAATGGGCTTTTTCGGCGCTCGAGCGCTCCTTACCGCCGTCGAGCTCGGCCTGTTCACGCATCTTGGCGCCGGGAAACTCACCGGCGAAGCGATTCGGGAGCGCCTCGGACTCCACTCCCGTGCGATTCCGGACTTCCCAGACTCTCTCGTCGCGCTCGGTGTCCTCTATCGTGAAGGAGACGGCCCCGCAGCGCTCTACGGAAACACCGCCGAGACGGCCGTATTCCTCGACAAGAACAGCCCCCAATACATCGGCGGGATTCTCGAGATGGCGAGCGAACGCCTCTATCACTACTGGGGAAACCTCACGGAGGCGCTCAAGACCGGGCTGCCACAGAACGAGATCAAGGACACGGGGGAGCCCTTGTTCGCCAAGCTGTACACGAAGCCCGAGCGCCTGGAGCAGTTCATGAACGCGATGGCGGGCGTCTCCGCAGGCAACTTCAGAGCCCTGGCACAGAAGTTCGACTTCTCGAAATACGAGACGCTTTGTGACGCGGGCGGCGCGACCGGGCAGCTGTCTTGTATGGTGGCCGCCGCAAACCCGCACATGCGATGCGTCTCCGCGGACCTTCCTCCAGTGGAGCCGATCGCCAAGCGGTGCATCGAACAGGCGGGCTTGTCCGACCGCGTCACGACGGCGCAAATCGATTTCTTTGCCAAGCCACTCCCGAAGGCCGACGTCATCACGATGGGCATGATCCTTCACGACTGGAATCTCGAGCAGAAGAAGCATCTGATCAAACTGGCCTACGACGCACTGCCGCCAGGGGGCGCGTTCGTCGTCGTGGAAGCGCTCATCGACGACGCACGCCGTGTGAACGCGTTCGGCCTGCTGATGTCTCTCAACATGCTGATCGAGTTCGGCGACGCGTTTGACTTCTCGGGCGCGGATTTCAAGGAATGGTGTAGCGAGGCTGGCTTCAGCCGGTTCGAAATCATTCCGCTGGCAGGCCCCTCGTCTGCCGCCGTCGCGTACAAGCCCGAGTAAGAATGCTGGATCCGACCTATCTGCTCGTCTCCCTCTTCGTGAGTAGCGTCGGATTCGTGATGTTCATGTACGGCAAGAAGCAAAGCCGGCCGGTTCAGTTCGGGGCCGGTTTGCTCCTGCTCCTGATTCCGTATTTCGTGCGAGACCCGTTGTTGCTGAGCTTGGTCGGAGTCGGCATATGCGCGGTCGTCTGGGGCAGCGTCAAAGCCGGCCTCTAGGAGCCTTGTGCATCGGCGGCGGGGGGTATATTGAGACCGCGATGATCTTCCGCCGCAATGACAAACCGAAAGAAGTGACCCCCCAGGCGCGCGAGCGCCTCGCGGAGATCGTCGAGCAGTATCTCTTCGATGCGGACGACGCGACCCGGCGCATCGTGACGGCAGTCGCCGGCTTGCTCGCCAAAGTGGCCTATGCAGACGGGCACTATTCGGTGCAGGAAGAAGCTGCGATTCAAAAGGAGCTCAGCCGGGTGCACGGCCTCAGTCAGGCAGGTGTCGATGCGATCTGCGGGCTCTTGGCCGATCAGATCAGTCACGTAGCGCTTCTCGGTGACCACGATTGGACGCGCGACTTGCGGGAGCTTGCCGATCGAGAGCTCCGCCTCGAGGTCCTCGAAGTGCTCGTGGAGATGGCGGTCGCCGACCAGGTGCTCAAACACGACGAGCAAACGCAGCTACGCCGCATCGCCAAGGCCCTCGCCCTCACGCAGGACGAATACAACGCGCTTCAAGCAAAGCACCGAGACAAACTTTCGACGCTGAGCTAGCGGCGACCGGCCGGCGCTACGCCGTCTGCCCCAGCATCTGCCGCATCAAACCGTGGAGCAGATTGACCGCCTTGAGCGGACGAATCATCACCTTGAAGTCGTCGATCTTGCCGTCGGCGTTCCAGTGAATCATGTCGACGCCGTTGACATGGATGCCGTTGAGCTCTGACGTGAACTCGAGAACCGCGTCGGAATCGCCAACGACTTCCCGCACATACGTGAACTCACTGTTGCCAAGCACCATGATGGCAGCGCTCAGATACATCTTCGTGAGCTGCTTCCCCTTCTGCGGCGTGTGCACCACGGGTGAATGAAACACAGCGTCATCCGCCAAGATCTCATCCAGGGCCGCAACATTCCGCTCGGTAATCAGCCGATGCCAGTTCTCAATCGCAGGTTTGCTCATACGGGAACTGTCCCCTTTTTCGGACCGAAGCGAAACCCGAAATCAACCGGTCGAAAAAGGGGACTGTCCCCTCTTCCCTCCTCTAGCTCGACTCTTTCGTCGCTAGGATCAGCTCGTCGAGGGCCGGCCGAAGCGCGTCGGTGATGAAGTGCGGATCGGGGATCGCGTCCGCGTCCGCAATGAGCGCCATGGTCAAGTCGCCACAGTAGCTCCATCCCGTGATGTTCAGGCCGATGCCCTCGACTGCCGGGCCTACCGAGTAGATCGCTCGGAGGCGAGCCCCGGCCACGTAGAGCGGGTGATCGGGACCGCGAACGTTGGAGACGACGAGATTGGCCGGAGGCGGCAGGTAATCGGACAGCCGCGACTGCGAAAAGGCGCCGAGGATCCACCGGTACAAGCCCGCAGGGGCCGCATCAGCCCAGTCGAGCATGGTCTCGATTCCGAGCTGCAGCTGGACCTCTTTCGACTGTGAGGTGACGGCGTGAATCCTCTGTAAACGTAGGAGCGGATTGGTTACGTCGTTGCACAGAGATGTGAAGAGATTGGCAACGCGATTGCCCGATTCACGCGGTGCATTGCCCGCCATCGCAACCGCCATCGGCACACTCGCGATGAGCGGCCGGGACAGATGCTCTCCGCGCTCTTCGAAGAACCGATTGAGCGCGCCCGCAACCGTCGCCAAGACGACATCGTTCAAGGTGACCTTTGCCGCTTTCTTCACAGCCTTGAGCTCCGCGAGCGGCAACGAGGTCGATGCAAAGGAGCGCCGGGGAGAAAGAGTGCGATTGAACACCGTGCGCGGTGTTCGAAACGGATAGGGGACGTCAATGGTGCGGTTCTTGACGTTCTGGAGCACATTGACACCGCCGAGGACCGTCTTTTTCACCAGCGGCCCCAGCATGCCGAGCTGCTGCCGCTGGTCGCTAAACGCGCCGAGGACGAGCTCCGGCCGGGACGGCAGACGCTCCGGAACCCAGGTGGGGGTCGCCACGTTGAGGTCGTCCTCGGCGGGGTCGAGGGTCATCACCTTCGCCATCATGGTGGCTGACGCGACGCCGTCCGCGAGGCTGTGATGGATCTTCGTCACCAAGACCACGCCGCCATCCGCCAGCCCCTCCAGCAGCCACGACTCCCAAAGGGGACGATCACGCGGCAGTTGTGTGCTGGCGATCTCCGCAATGGCCTGGTCCATCTCGCGATGGCCGCCGGGCTCCGCGATCTTCTTGCGGAAGAGATGACGCGCGATGTCGAAGTTCGGGTCGTTCACCCACAACGGGTGATGCAGCCCCCCGGGAACTTCGACAGGGCGCAGCCGAAGGCGAGGCACTAGATGAAGCTTGCTCTCCATCGAGGCACGCACGAGGTCGAACACATCGGCATAAGGAATCTTGGCCGGCAGGTCGATGACCGCGACCTTCAGCGTGTGCATGTGCACGCTGGGGGTTTCCATATAGAGGAAAGCCGCGTCCTGCCCTGTGAAACGCTCCATCCCCGGCCTCAGTGATCCAAGACGGCAAAGCCGGCCTTGTGAAGGCGGTGATCGACGAAGGGCGCCACCTCGGACGACCAGAAGAAACTCACGTGGCCGCCGGCAAACCAGCGAATACCCGGTTGCCCCCAGTGCTCCCACAGGCGCTCGGCCTGCTCGGGCGTCGAGACCTTGTCGTCACTTCCAGCGAAGATGAAACGGTTCTCGAGCGTCGTGTGAGGCGTCACCGACAGGGGCGAGACGAGCTCGAACAGCTCACGTGTACGTACGCCAAGCACGCCGTTCTCCTCGGCCTCTTGGCGCTGATCGAGCGGAGCATGGTGCACGAACAAATCTGGAATGTCGCAGACTGGAATCCCCGCAATCACGATCTCGACCTCCTCGAGGCCCGAAAGCAACGCGGAGACGTAAGAGCCCATCGACTGCCCGTACAAGCCGATCTTCGTGGCGCCCTGGGCGCGCGCCCATTGAATCAGGCGGCGCGTATCCCAGACGGCTTGCGAGATGCCATGGAACGCGTCGAGAAGATCATAGGACAAGAGCGAAGCTACCGGCAGCTCTGGCGGCTTGCGTGGGCCGTGCAACGGAAGCACCGGCATCAACAGGTTGAGCCCGAGCTCGTGGTGCAGCATCTCGGCGCGGAACCCTGCGAAGTCCGCGTAGGGGCCGCCCGTCCCGAGGCCGTGCAAACAGATCAGCCAGGGCCTCTCCGGGTCACTGTGACGAGCTGCCCAGGCGTGAGCGACGTGATTGCGTTCGTAGTTGTTCCACCGGCCGCTCGCCGGGTCGTTCGCAGGAGCGGAGTAGCCGCTCTCGAACGAGAGCCATTCAAATCGCATCGACGGATGCCATGCGGGCTCGATCGAAGGAGACAGGAGCGGCGGCGGGGTGGTGTGAAACGCGCTCGGCGCCGCGGGCCGACCGTTACGATAAAGAGCGTGTGCCGCGGCGATCTCCTCGCCGACTCGCGCCAAGTCGCCGGGACCGGGGTAGCGATGAGGCCGCCTCATCGCGGTGAGGAAAAGCCGATCGACCGAGCGTCCGGTGAAACGCGCGAGGCCGGTGTAGGCATTGCTTCGCGCGAGGCGGATGCTGGCGGCGGGCGTTTGCTTTTCGGAGCCCGCGGGTTTGCGTTTGCGACGGCGCGGTCCCTCGACTGAAGCCGGTGCACGCCACGGAAACAACCGATGAATCAAACCCGACCACACGCCCGCGCCAATCATGCATTTCTCCAGTCGATCGAAAATAGAACATGTACTATTTTCATTCAACCCGACTCCGGATAGAACAGTGCCGAAGCCTCGCTAGCGCCAGCAAAGCGCGCGCGTTCCGGGCGCAGGATTTGCGCGAAGCCATGCCAAGCCATGAGTGACAAAGCAAACAGTCTCGAGCAGAAGCTGCCGCCAGGTGTAGTGAAGGCCATGCGGAGCTTCATGCAGACTGGTTTCTGGAACAAGTGGGCCGAGGCCACCGAGACTGCTCTCCAAGAGCCCGCGCGGCAGTTCGATCCGGAGTTCATGCGTAAGCTCGTGCCCAAGATGGAAGCCTTCTCGCGCTACTTCCGCGCGGAGGTCCGCGGCATGGATCGCGTGCCCCAAAGCCCCGCACTCCTGATTGGCAACCACTCGGGCGGAATCATCACGCCAGACACCAGCGCGGTGTATGCGGCCTGGTATGGCGCGCGGGGTTTCGACGATCCTTTGCTGGGGCTCGCGTTCGACGGGATTTACGGCGTGCCGGGATGGCGCGAGCTCATGCAGAAAATCGGCCAAATGCCGGCCAGCATGGACAACGCGGAGGCTGCGTTGAACGACGGCTGCTCGGTTCTCCTCTATCCCGGCGGCTCCTACGAGGTGTTCCGACCCTGGAAAGATCGCAACCGCGTCGTGTTCAACGGTCGTAAGGGCTTCATCCGCTTGGCGCTTCAGGCGGGGGTTCCTGTGGTCCCGGTGGTAGGCCACGGCGGGCACGAGACCACCATCGTCCTCGCGCGCGGCGAGCGTTTCGCAAAGCTCCTCGGCTTGGACAGGGTTCGCATGGACGGCGCACCGCTGCTCTTCCAGCTCCCCTGGGGCATTTCGTCTCCCGCATTACCAGGCGTGCCGCTGCCCGCCAAGATCACCGTGCAGGTATGCGAGCCACTCGATTGGAGTCGATTCGGTCCCGAAGGCGCCGACGATCCCGAAGTGCTCGAGCAGTGCTATCAGGAGATCACGTCGATCATGCAGGTCACGCTCGATACCCTGGCGATAGAAAACCCACGGCCGCTGGTCAGCCGTTTTCTTCGCAGGAAAGGATAGACCGCCTCACCGATGTTTCTGGGCGCACCGACCACAGCTTGGGCATTCTTGGCGGTCAGCCTCATCGGCGCCGTCTTCACGGCGAACGCATTCGTCCCCGTGCGACGCATCCCCGCGTTGTTCATGCCGAGCTTCTTTGGCTCCTGGTTGACCGCGGAGCTGGCGATTCATCATGTGTTTTGGCAGTCGATCGCCGCCCTCGTGTTCGTCGAGCTTGGCGCGCTCGAAGCCTGGCCTGGCTGGGCCGGGCTGATCATTACGTTCGGCTCATGGCTGGGCCTGTTCGTCCTGTTCGCGGACGGCAATCGGGCACGCAAGACCTTCGACATCGCCCTTGGTGACTTCGAGGCAGTTCGCGAAACGAAGCGCGTGCCGCGCACACACGTCGTGTTGCCATTCTACAAGCGCCGCAGGGGCGTCGAGGTCACGCGCGACATCGTGTATCGGCGGGTCGCCGGCATGATCTTGAAACTCGATGTCGTTGCCCCAGCTTCGAGCGGCACCCACCGTCCCGCAATCATCCAGATTCATGGCGGCTCGTGGGTCATGGGCGACAAGCGCGAGCAGGGCTGGCCGCTGATGTCTCACCTCGCTGCCAATGGCTGGGTTTGCTTCAACCTCAACTACCGCCTCAGCCCGGGCGCCACATTTCCCGACCACTTGGTGGACCTCAAGGCCGGCCTCGCCTGGGTTCGTGGCCACGCCGAACAGTGGGGCATCGATCCCAACTTCATTGCCGTCACCGGGGGCTCCGCCGGTGGGCACCTCGCCGCGCTCATGGCCTTGACCGCGAACGACCCCGAGTACCAGCCCGGCTTCGAAGACGCGGATACCTCGTTGCAAGCCGCGGTGCCGATCTACGGCGTGTACGACTTCACCAGCCGCCTCGGAACCAATCGGCTTCCGTTTTGGTATCGCAGGCTCGAGCGCCAGATCATGAAAGCGTTCCGCGAGGACGAGCCCGACAAGTTCCGCCGCGCCTCCCCCATCGAAAGAATCCACGCCGAAGCGCCGCCCTTCTTCGTGATTCATGGAGACCGCGACACGCTCGCGCCGGTGGAAGAGGCACGCTACTTCGCTAACCAACTTCGCGAGACATCCCGCGCACCGGTCGTCTACGCCGAGCTCGGGGGCGCCCAACACGCCTTCGACCTCTTCTGCTCCCCGCGCACCTCCCACATGCTCGGAGCCGTCCTCCAGTTCCTAGACGCCACCCACGCCGAATCCCAACCGTCACACCGCCACCACCCCCAAACCCAAGACCCCCAATACGAACGCCACATAGCCATCCGCGCCTAAAAGGGGACAGTCCCCTTTTTCGAAGGGTTAATTATTGGATGATGGAGTTGGTTACCTGGGGGTCGCCGTTGGCTAGGACGAAGATGCCTGGGTAGCCCTGGGTTTCGAAGCCGTCGCTGGGGTTGTTCTCGAGGACGGAGTCTTCGATGACCAGGGTGCCGCTTCGGTCGTTGCTGACGAAGAAGATGGCACCGCCGCCCTCGTTGGCGGTGTTGTCGGCGATGTGGGTTCCGCAAATCGTGAGCGTGAAGGTGTTGCCGTCGTTGTAGATGGCGCCGCCGCTGCCACCGCCCGGGGTGCCGGATCGCTGCGGGTTGGCCCCGTAGCCGATCGCTTCGTTGTGGGTGAACGCGCTATTGACCACGGTGTATGAGACACCGATCGAGCTCAGCGCGCCACCGTTGGAGCAGACGTTGCCGATCCCTTCTCCGCCAAAGGTGCTGTTCACGACATACACCGGGCGATCCTGATGCTGGTCGAAGACGCGAATCGCCCCACCGCCCACGTCGGGGCCGACGTCGTGGCATACATTGTTGAGGAACCGCGAGTTGATGACTTTGAAGCGCCCGCCGCGCACGAAAATCGCGCCACCGCCATCGTCCTCGGCCTTCGCGTTGCCATCCACGAACGTTAGATTCTGCACGGTCAGGCGTGGATGGTCCTGGTCGTTGCAGTGATCGGTCGTCCAAACCTGGGCCTCATCACAGGCGTTCTGATACAG
Source organism: Deltaproteobacteria bacterium (assembly GCA_041821485.1). Taxonomy (GTDB): domain Bacteria; phylum Myxococcota_A; class Polyangia; order Polyangiales; family Houyiibacteriaceae; genus SG8-38. The sequence continues at coordinate 835 of JBGUEF010000127.1, read as the reverse complement.
AATCCGCACACGCCCAGCGCCGCTCAAGGCCACCTTGCCACCGCCATCGATCACGATGTCGGGGTTCTGGTCGTTGAAGACCTTCGCGGTTCGGTCGAGCGTGATGACCACCGGGTCGGGCCCGCAGTTGAACGTGATGACGCCGCCTTGTGCAACCGCTTCGACGAAGGCGTCGGAGGTACAGCTCTCCGGCGTGCCATCCCCGATCACGGTGTCGGGATTGGAGACATCTTCCTCCTGAGCCTCGGCTGGGACGTTGCAGGTGCCGTCGCCATTGCCGATCGGCGACCCGTCGTTTGGATCGGTTCGCGGATCGCTCGGCGCTGCGTCGCCACACCCAAAAAGGGAGACAATCAGGCAAACGGCGCACCCGCAGCGGCTGAATCGTGACATTCTCGTTTCCCCCATCTTCACCTTAGCGACCCGGAAGTCTCTCCTCAAATCGGGGCGGCTGGCGGCCTTGTCGTGGATCTGCCAAGACGCGCGCTCTCGCGAAGGCGTGGGGGTTCAAGACGTGCAGAATATGATTCGAAATGTGGCGATTATCGCCCACGTCGACCACGGCAAGACGACGCTGGTGGACGCGATGTTGCATCAGACCGGCGTCTTTCGGGCGAACGAGGCGGTGCGCGAGCGCGTGCTCGATTCGAACGACCTCGAGCGTGAGCGCGGCATCACGATTCTGGCGAAGCACGCATCGATTCGCTGGAAAAACTACAAGATCAATCTCATCGACACGCCCGGACACGCGGACTTCGGTGGAGAGGTCGAGCGAATTCTGCGCATGGCCGACGGCGCGCTGCTCTTGGTGGATGCAGCCGAGGGCGCCCTGCCC
>JBGUEF010000126.1:0-8846 GCA_041821485.1 Deltaproteobacteria bacterium | reverse complement strand
ACACTGACACTGACACTGACACCGACGCTGACGCTGGCACTGACGCTGGCACTGACGCTGGCACTGACGCTGGCACTGACGCTGGCACCGACGCTGACACCGACGCTGACGCTGACACCGACGCTGACGCTGACACGCCCACTAAAAAGGGGTCTGACCCCTCTTCAAGACTCTGGTTGGCGAACTTGTTGGACTTTGACTCGGGGGGCCAGGATTGCCGTCATGGTGCGGCCTTCTAGGCGAGCCGAGGTTTCTACGGTGGCGAGGTCGGCTACCGCTTCGACGATTGCGTCGATCTGCCGTTGGGCGGTTTCTGGGTGTGTGATCTCGCGACCGCGAAAGCGAACGGTGAGTTTCACCTTGTTGCCCTCTTCGAGGAAGCGGCGCACGTGTTTGGTCTTGAAGTCGAGGTCGTGATCGTCGGTCTTCGGGCGGAGTTTGATCTCCTTGAGCTCGATCTGCGTCTGCCGTTTTCGGGCGTCAGCCTGCCTCTTCTTTTCTTCGTACTTGAACTTTCCGAAGTCCATGATCTTGCACACGGGTGGCATGGCCTTCGGGTTCACCTCGACCAGGTCGAGGTCCAAACCTCGAGCCATCCGGCGGGCTTCGTCGGTGTTCAAGACGCCTAACATTTCGCCCTCGGCTCCGATGACACGGATCTCAGGCACTCGAATGCGATCGTTGACGCGTGGACCAAAATCCCGCGGCCGATCGCGCGATCCAAAGCGCGGTCTAGCGATGACTATCTCCTCTTGTTGAATCCGTAGCGGAAGGCGGGTGGTTCTCATGCGCGAGGCGGTCGAACACATCGGACAACGGGATGAACCCGAGGTCCTTGTTCTCGTCTCGCGAACGGAGGGCCAAGCCCTGCCCCTCTACTTCTTTTTGACCAATCACGCCGAGATACGGAATCCGCATCAGGCGCGCTTGGCGAATCTTTGCGCCCAGCTTGTCACTACTCAGATCGGCGGTGACCCGGAAGCCTCGTTCCTGGAGCTGTTGCTGCACGTTCTGAGCATACTCGTTGAACTTCTCGCTCACCGTCAATAGAGCGATTTGCTCCGGCGCGAGCCAAACGGGGAACGACCCCCCCACGTGCTCGGTGAGGACGCCGAAAAACCGCTCGATGGAGCCCAAAATCGCCCTGTGCAGCATCACGGGCCGGTGCGCGGTGTTGTCCTCGCCGACGTAGGTCAGGTCGAAGCGCTCCGGTAGATTGAAGTCTGCCTGGATGGTCCCGAGCTGCCAGGGACGTCCGATCGCGTCCTTGAGGTGGAACTCGATCTTCGGGCCGTAGAACGCGCCCTCCCCCTCTGCGATCTCGTACGGGAGCTCTTTGGCCTTCACGGCCTCTTCGAGCGCCTCCTCGGCCTGGTCCCAGATCTCGTCGGCGCCGAGACGCTTTTCAGGCCGCGTCGCGATGACGATGCGAACGTCGGTGAAGCCAAAGTCGCGATACGCATCGTACACGAGGTCGAGGAAGCTCTTGATCTCGTCCTGCACTTGGTCGAGCGTGCAGAAGATGTGGGCGTCGTCCTGCGCAAAGGTTCGAACCCGCGTGAGCCCTTGCACCACACCACTTCGCTCGAAGCGATGGAGCCGGCCAAAGTCGGCCATGCGCATCGGGAGGTCGCGGTAGCTCCGCTTGGTCATGCCGTACATCAGGCAGTGACTCGGACAGTTCATTGGTTTCACGCCAAAGCGAAGCGACTCGTTGAACGCCTGCGTCCATTCTTCGGCGTTCTGCGGCGGCTTCTCGTCGACCTTCTTCTGAAGCTTTTCGAGGTTTTCCGACGTGGCCGCCATGTACATGTTCTCGGCGTACGACGGCAGGTGACCCGAGGTGTGGAACAGCTCGTTGTCGAAGATCTGCGGGGTGATCACCTCTTCGTATCCGTAGCGAGCGTAGAGCGAACGGACATAACCTTCGAGGAGGTTGTAGATGGTCGAGCCCCGCGGGAGGAAGAATGGGGACGCCGGCGCGTGTGGATGGAATGCGAACAGCTTGAGCTCTTTGCCGAGCTTGCGGTGGTCGCGCTTCTTGGCTTCCTCAAGCCGTTTGAGGTGTGCGCGCAAGGCTTTGGGCGACGGAAACGCGGTCCCGTAGATGCGCTGCAGCATCGGATTGCGCTCGTCACCTCGCCAGTAGGCGCCAGCCACGCTGGTGAGCTTCACGGCCTTGAGGAACCCCGTCGACGGAACGTGCGGTCCTTCGCAAAGGTCGACCCACTCGCCGTGCCGATAGAGCGAGATGGGATCTTCGAGGCGCTCGAGGTGCTCGAGCTTGAAGCTCTCATCGAGCGACCGCAGCAGGGTGCGAGCCTCGTCCCGGCTGACGACCTCCCGGCGGAATGGGCTATCAGCTTCGACGATCTCGACCATCATCGCTTCGATGGCGCGAAGGTCCTCTTCGGAGAACGTGCCGTCCGGGCGAGCGTAGTCGTAGTAAAAGCCCTCATCGGTGGCCGGACCGAAGGCTACCTTGGTGCCTGGGAACAAACGCTGCACCGCGTCCGCCATGACGTGGGCGCTCGAGTGGCGGATGATGGCCAGTGCGTCGGCATCGTGGGCGCCGATCGGCTCCACCTCGGAAGCGCCCTCGGGGATGGGCGTGTGCAAGTCGTAGACCCGACCGTCCACCCGGACTGCTACCGTGTCTTTCCCTAGCGCGCCCCGCTCTTCGAGCACTTCGCGCGCACCACGCGCTTTCGCTTCATTCGTCATCGGTCAACGGACCGAAGTATGTAGCTCGCGCTCAAGACCATCATTTTCCAAGTTGGTAGGCACGGGCAGGATTGAACCGCCGACCCCTACCGTGTCAAGGTAGTGCTCTCCCACTGAGCTACGTGCCTGTTCATCTTTTCCACCAGCGGTGGAAGCGGCGTCTTAACCCCCGCCCCTAAGGGTGTCAACCCCGTAAAACCGACACTGCGCGTCGCCCGCGGGGCTTCGGCCCCGCTCTCGCTGTGATGGGTACGCGCCGGTAAGATCGTCTCGCGGGGCCTACCTTTGCTTATTGATTCCGCCGCTGATAAGCCGACCGTTCGATGAGCGCCGAACCGTCCGAAAAAGAGCCAAGTGGGCTGCGACCTCTGCCGTCGGTCAATATGGCGCTGCTCCCCGACGAGCTGCGGGCTCGTCGGACGCGACGTCTGGTGCTGGGCGCCGTGGTCGGGGCCGTCGTGCTCGGCGCTCTCCTGCTCTTGATCGCCCGGAGCGTCATCCCCCAAACCTGGGAGTGGATGGAGGACACACTCGGCCGTCAGGACGCCAAGCTCGCGGCCGACCTCGGCATGCCGGAAGGCCTCGCACTGGAAGAAGTGGATGGAGGAGTCGAGGAAGAGCTCACCGAAGAGCAGACGCTCGCCCTTTCCCGCTCGCGGCCCAACGCCCGGTACGAAACCTTGTTCGGAGGCGTGCCGAGCTTTCGCGGCGCGCTTCTCAACGCAGGGCTCGAGGAAGATGAATGCGCGGCGATCGAGCAGGCCCTCCAGCACATCGTGGACTTCCGGCGGTGCCGCCCAGAGCACAAACTGGTGGTGGAGCGCGATGAATCCGCCGGGCTGAAGCGCTTCGAGTACCACCCTTCCGCAACCGAATTCGTCGAGGTCACGCGTTCCGAAGACGGATTGTTTCGGGCGGAGCAAATCCGTGTGAAGGTCGAGCGAACCCCAATCGCACGGGCCGCTTTGGTGGAAACGTCGATCGGTGATGGCTTGGAGGGCATCGGACTTCCCGCTGGCCTAGCCACGTTTTTCGTCGAGGCCTTCGAAGGCCAGGTCAACTTCGCGCTGCAGGCGCGCAAGGGCGACGTTTTCCGGATCATCGTCGACGAGGAACGGGTGGACGGAGAGTTCCTCCGCTATGGCCGTGTGCATGCGCTCGAGTACGACGGGCAGCGCACCGGCAAGGTGCAAGCATTCTACTATCGAGCCGGAAACACCCAGGGGCAGTTCTACGACGATAGCGGCCGCGCCATGCAGGGCGGGTGGCTGCGCACGCCACTTCGCTACGACCGTCTGTCGTCCCGATACAACCCGAGGCGTTTTCATCCAATTCTGAAGCGCACGGTTCCCCACCTCGGGGTGGACTACGCCGCGGCAACCGGAACTCCGGTGTGGGCGGCGGCCGACGGTCGCGTGACCTTCGCCGGGCGCAAAGGACCCAACGGGAACCTCGTGGTCATCCGGCACGGAGGTGGATTCGAAACCGCCTACGCGCATCTCTATCGCATCAAGGGTGGCATTCGCCCGGGGAAGCTCGTGAAACAGCGCGAGCTGATCGGCTTCGTCGGATCGACGGGCCGCTCCACGGGCCCGCACCTGCACTTCGGTCTCAAGAAGTACACCCGCTCCATCGACCCGCTGACCGAGCTGAACGGCCCGGGCTTGCGCATGGCCGCACGGGAGCTGCCCTCGTACAAGGACGCGGTTGCGGATTGGCAGACCCAGTTGGGCGGCATCGACAACGCACCGAAGCTCGTCGCGGGCGCGGACGAACCGCTCGTCGAGCAAGTCGACGAAATCATGGACTGAGAGATGACCCGGTCCGTCGCACTCGAACGGTTGGTGTTTGTGGTGGTCCCGCTGTTGACCGTTTGGGGGATCTGGTCATACGGGTTATGGGACCCGTGGGAGCTCGACCTCGCCGGCGCCGCGCGCTTTGGACGTGTCCCCGGTGTGCTCGCCGGTTGCCTCACCTGCTTGCTGGCGTTCCTGTTGCTGCGAAGGTATTTCGGCGCGCGCACTGGCGTGATCGCGATAGCGGTGATCGCATCCACGCCCCTGTTCTTGCTGAACGCGCGACTGCTGATGGGCAACGCCGTCGCGGTCTTCGCGCAGACCTGGGTCGGGCTAGCCGCCGTCACCGCGTCCTCCGGGCCGCACAGCACTCGTCGCGCGCTTTCACACTACCTCACGCTCGGGTTTGGTGTCGCGGCCAGCACGCTTGCGAGCGGAGTGCTTCTCGGCCCGCTGCCCCCGATTGCCGCGGTTGCCGCCTGGAGCGTTCTCTCTGAGGACAGCGGGCGGGGCAGTCGCGTCAGTCGCTGGCTGTTGCCACTCGCCGCGGCAATCCTGGCATTGGGCGTGGCGCGAGCAGTCTCGGTCGATGATCCCGGCTTCAGCATCTGGCTCGGGGGAGGCGCCCTCGGCGGGAACCCACCAACGTTCGACAAGGCGGCTGAGCTCATCTTCCATGGGTTCGCGCCCTGGAGCGCCGCGCTACCGGTGGCGGTGATTTGGACGCTCATCCCTCGCCCGGCGCGGACCGCTGAAAGGCAGGACCTTGCCTGGGTGCTCCTGCTCTGGGCTGCATTCGCGTTCGTCTCCTGGACCGTCTTCGCATCGCGCTACGGAACGCCTCCGTATCTGGCTCTGGTCCCGATGGCCGGGCTGGTCGCGATCTGGATGGCGGAGGTGAGCGACGAGCGCGTCGCCCAGTGGCCCGCGGCCGTCGTCGTCGCCCTGTTGGTCGGGTTACTCATCAGGGACTACGCGTTGTATCCCGGCAGCCCGCTCCGATCACTGGCCGTGGACGGGTTGGACGTCCCCGGCGTGTACGATCCGAAAGGTCAGTGGGCGCTCCTGTTTTCGTGCGCGGGTGCGCTGCTTTGTCTGATGCTGGTGAGCCACGACGCGATTGAACGGCCCCAGCCGCAACGTACCGTTCGATGGCTCAGATTCCAGTGGGAAGCCGGCGGCGCGCCGCGCGGCTGGATCCTCCTTTGCGTGTCGCTGCTCGCGATCTCGGTCTCGTTCGGACTGATGTGCTTCGTGCTCGACCTCCGCGTCGCGTCGATCGTGGTCCGCGCTGGCCGCGTTGCGTTCTTCATTCCGTTCGTGCTGGCAGCGCTGGTCCTTGGGCTCCCCTGGGTACGGTATGCCTACGGGCGGCTTGGGAATCTACGCGTGTTCCCGGCGCTCGGCGGCGGCTTGGCGGTGGGAGCGTTCGTAGCCCTTTCGTTTCAGCCCGCTCTGAGCCAGCACTTCTCGCCTAAGCCGGTGTACGACGCGTTCGGCGAGCTGACCGAAGGAAACCCCGACCCCTTGGCTTCCTACAAGTTGCCTTCGACCGCGGCGCGCTACTACACCCGCGCACCGATCGAGGAGATCGCAATGCAAGCCGATCTCGTCGCCTTCCTGCAGAAGGGCGGACAACGTTGGGCCGTGATCCAAGCCGACGAGCTGCCAGCTCTCAACCGCGCCTATCGCCGCGAGACGGGCGAGCACCTGTACGTGGCCGATGCCCGGAGCGCGCGATTGCTCTTGATCGCATCCGAACCGATCAGTGGGCGGCCGAACCAGAGCTTCATCGAAAGGGCCGTCCTGACGGACGCACCGGAGGCTCAACACCCGGTGGGCGCAAACTACGAGGACCGCGTCGAGCTCGTGGGGTACGACCTCCGTCTCCCCGGCGGCGACTCGGTGGGTGCAGGTCAGCGATTCGAGGTGACCTGGTACTGGCGAGTTCTCGGCAAAGCGCCAAGTGGCTACGAGGTCTTCGTGCACGTCGATGGCCAGGGGCTACGGCTCCACGGAGATCACATACCCGTCGACGGCCACTACCCGACCAAGCTCTGGGAGACAGGAGACGTGATCGTCGACACGCAGGAGCTCCTGGTCCCCGCGAACTACCCCATCGGCGACTACACCATGTACGTAGGCCTGTTTAGCGGAAGCAAGCGGCTCGAAGTGAAGTCAGGACCGAACGACGGCGTGAATCGGGTCAACGTCGGCACCCTCCCCGTCCGCTAGTGTGCGGATCTTTTCGCTCGCACACTAATCGCGGCCGAAGTCCGCGAAGACTGATGTGGCGAGATCGAGCCCGCCGGGAAACGCGCTTTGGGACCGCTGGGCATCCCCCTCACGTTCGACGGGGATTGCGGTGATCCGCGACGGCCGTCCTGCGTACCCGGTGGACGGCGACGGGGCGGCCCATCCCGAGACGGTTCCGCCAGCGTTGGACGCAGGCTCGGGGGCCTCGCCGACACCCACCGGGACCCCGGTCAGCGTGCGCTGATCCAAGATGAAGGCCTCGTGCGCACGCAGGCATCGCATGCTGCGCGTCAGGCGCCGGCGCTCATCGGTCCGCAAGGCCTCAAACTCGATGCCCATACCGACCGCGCGTCCATCGCCAGGCTTGCGTTGAAGCTCCACGCGCTGGACACGGCCGGCCACGTAGAGCGGCTCTTCCCAATCCGGCGGGTAGAAGGTGAGTGTGACCTCGTTCCCGATCTCGAGCAGCAAGTCGGTTTGGATCCAGAGCCCCTCTTCGCTCACGTCGGTCACTCGGTGCGCAATCGCCTCACCCCAGAGCTCGGAGTAAACCGCGCACTCGAGATCGACGAGCCGTCGAACCGCCTTGCGCGCCTCGCGTTTGGCCCCGAACTGGCGAGCTGCCATACCCGTGCTTGTATTCGAGCCAGCCCTCGGGCGGCAAGTTACGGGTCGAGGTCGATGGCCTGGTCGGCTTCGAGGATGTAGCGCGATTGATCCCAGGTCCCGGGGGTGGCCGTGGCACGGTCGCCACCAATCTCGTACATCCACAAGCCTTCTCGGCCAGCGTGGGTGGTGCTGCCGGCGCAGCACAAGGTCAATGGCGTCTCCGGCACGCGCACGTGATAGCGCCAATGGATATGGCCGTGGAGAATCACGCCGCGTCGAGCGGCGGCGCTGATCGCCAGCAACTCATCCGCGTTCTCCAAGCCGTGCGCTAGCCGGTCTGGTCTTCCGCTGGCAAGACGCGGCGCGTAGTGGGTCGCGATCATCACGAAGCGATCGCGAACGCGAGCGTCATCGAGGATCTGGGTCAGTCCATCGAGCTGCTCGTCCGGGATGCGTCCGCTCGAATTGGTCGGCTTCGGGTTCGCCCGCGCGCTGTTGACCCCTACCACCGCCAGACCGTCGGCGGGAAACCAAACCTGAGGCCAGACGCCGTCCGCCGCATACTCGGGGAGCTCGGTCTTCATCAGCGAGCCGAAGTGTTGATCGAACCAGCCTGCCTCGACCGTGTCGCGCAGGTAGAGGTCGTGGTTGCCGGGCACGGTGAAGAAGCCGAGCGGGGCGTGGGTGAGCGGCTCGATGATTCTCCGCGCGTAGGCGATCTCGGGCTCCGTGCCGAGCGCGGTGTAGTCCCCGGTGCAGATCACCAGGTCGGCCCCCTGCTCTTTCGCAAACGCCGCAAGGGCCTCCACCTTTTGTTCCGCTTGGGCAAACACCCTTCGGCGCCGGAAGCGAAGATTTGCCAGGCCGACGATGCGCTTGTTGATGAAACTCTTGAGCGGGACGCCGGGGAAGCCGTCCTCGAGGTGCACATCGCTGACGTGCAGAACCTTGATCACGGCCATTGTGCTGGCGCCTGGAGGCCCGCCCCTTCATCGAGGCCGAAGCGAACGTTCAGGCATTGAATCGCCTGGCCGGACGCGCCTTTGACCAGATTGTCGATCGCGCTCATCGCGATGACCGTCCCGCTGTTGGGATCCTGCGCATAGCCGACGTGGACCCGATTGGAACCGCGCACCCAGAGGGTGTCTGGGTGCTGCCCCTGGTCGAGCACATGCACGGACGGAGACCCCGCATAAAGAGCCCGCGCTGCCTCGATGCATGCGGCAGCCGTCACAGTCGCGTCCGCGGGCTGCGCGTAACAGGTCGCCAGAATGCCTCGGGTCATGGGAACTAGATGCGGCACGAACGTGACCTTGACAGGGCCGCCGGCAAGCCGGCTCAGCTCCTGCTCGACCTCGGGGCCATGCCGGTGGACGCCTGCCTTGTAGGCCCGGACGCCCTCCGCAGTTTCCGGGAAATGAGTGGCGCTCGAGACGGCTCGTCCCGCACCTGACACTCCAC
>JBGUEF010000125.1:0-8933 GCA_041821485.1 Deltaproteobacteria bacterium | reverse complement strand
CCCAGCCCGCAAGGCCGTGTTGCGACACCACATCCGAGAGAGGGCGGCCCATCCACCGAACTACATGGCGGTAGGACAACGACTGTCCGAGATGACGTAGTACCGAGCGGCTGCTCAGCGGCGGCAACAGGCTTGGGTCTTCGAACAGCTTCCAGAGCGCGTCCGCCACTCGGCGCTGGGTGCCAAGGAAGCCGCGCAGCGCTTCGGGATCCGCACCCGGCAGCGCGCTGAAACGCCGAACGAACGAGGCCGGATCCGGGGGAACGGCGAGCGACCACTGTGCGGTTCGGAGCTCGACGAGCGGGTCGAGCGGATCGAAGCGGACTCCCAGATCCCACTTGTCGTTCCAGTTCGAGAACAGCTGCCCGTCGCCGAGCCCGGAGAACAGAGTTGCACCTGCTTCAAATTGGTAGCCGCTCCGGGTGAAGGTGCTCGCGCAACCTCCCGGGTAGCGTAGCGTCTCGCAAAGAACGACATCGGCACCGAGCTCGGCGAGCCGCAGCGCGCACGCCAAGCCGCCGAAGCCAGCCCCGATCACGACGACGTCAGGATTTCCCATGGGGAGTGCTCTAGGGCCGAGTGCCCAAAACGGCAGGCCTCATGCGAAGCCATGCTAGCCTAATCCGCAGATGCCTCGAAAACGAAGCGCTTGCAGCGACCTTATTGCCATCATCATCCTTTCCTCACTCCTCTCGACGCCGGCTCGTGCCCAGGACAGCGCGAGCAACGAAATGATTGACGAGCTGCCTGTAGAGGGCGAGAGCCAAATCGCCCTGAAGTACAAGGCAACTCTCGAAAAGCCGCCGAACGTCGAGTGGTTCCTCGGAGCCGAGCTTGGGTTTCTAGCGGTGGTCAGCCACATCGTTCAGCTCAGTAACGATGGCACGCGTTTCGACTATCGCGACGAGGGCGGCCAAGACGTGCTCTTTCCGTTCTTTCGGCTCAGTACAGACCTGAAGTTCAAGGGGCGACACACCATCGTGTTCCTCTACCAGCCGCTCAAGCTCACCGGAGAAACCGTCCTGAGCCAGGACACGACGTTCGATGGCATCGTCTTTCCCGCTGGGACGCCCCTGAACTCGACCTATGGTTTTCCGTTTTGGCGCATCAGCTATCTGTATGACTTCTTGCGGCGACCCGGAGATGAGGTGTCGATCGGGGTTTCGCTTCAGATCCGGAACGCCACGATCACGTTCACCTCGGCAGACGGCACCCTGCGCGCTGATCGTCGCGACATTGGGCCGGTTCCGGCGCTCAAGTTTCGGGGCCGCTGGGGCTTCGAAAGTGGCGTTTGGTGGGGAACTGAAATCGACGGGATCTATGCGCCCATCAGTGGAATCAACGGGAGCGACGAAGAGATCACGGGCGCCTTGCTTGATGCGAGTCTTCGCGTTGGCTACGACTTCACCGACCGAGTCGCGGGCTTTTTCAATCTACGCTATCTGGGAGGGGGTGCCGTCGGAACCGAGAGCAACCCGAGCCCGCCGAGCGACGGTTACACCAAGAACTGGCTCCACTTCATCACGGTCAGCCTCGGCGTCGAGTTTCGTGCCATAGCGCGCTAGACGCCCAGATGAACGCCGAGTCCACTTGAGCGAAGGACGGATACTGCACCAGCTGCACGGACCAGATGATGCCCGCCATCGCCCAGGTGGTCGCGACTTGGATTGGAGCAGCAGCGTCAGGCAGCGTCCAGCGTGGGCTCCCCAGGAGTCCAGCCGCAGGCGGTGAGCTCACCGGTCTGCAAGGCGTCGAGCGCACGAAGCACCTCATCGACGTTTCGTCCGACCGACAGGTCGTTCACGCTGACGAAACGGATGATTCCGTCGGGGTCGACGATGTACGTCGCGCGCAGGCAGACGCCTGCATCCTTGTGGAGGATGCCCAAGGTCGTCGAGAGCTCGCGCTTCGTGTCGGCAAGCATGGGGAAGGGAAGATTTCTGAGGCCGGGGTGGTCATTCCGCCATGCCAAGTGCACGTACTGCGTGTCCGTACTGGCTCCGAGGACCTGCGCGTTCCGTTCTTTGAACGCACCGTTCTTTCTTCCGAATTCGGCGATCTCCGTCGGGCAAACGAACGTGAAGTCCATCGGCCAGAAGAAAACAACCTGCCACTTGCCGGGGTAGGATTGATTCGTGATCTCCTCGAACTCTTTGCCAGGTTCCGTGCTCACGGACGCCTGGAGCTTGAACTCGGGGAATGGGTCACCAACGGTATGCATGTTTCCTCCTCATTGAATTCTATTTGGTATTGGGCTTCTTTTCGTGTTTCTTTTCGCGCTTGCTGCCACGAAGAAGCACCTGGTAACTACGGACGTCGAAGTCCTTGATCTGCTCCACGCGAGATACCTTGAGAGTGTCCCAGGGCAGGTCGTAGATCTTGCCTGTGTCTTCGTCGATGAAGTGGTGGTGCTTGTCGACATTCGAGTCGAATACGAGACGACCCTCCGTCAAGACCAAGTGACCCAATAAGCCCTTTTCCACGAAGAGATTGAGCGTGTTGTAAATGGTGGCGCGAGAAACCATCGGGAATGCCTGCTTGACCCGCGCCCAAACCTCATCCGCCGAAGGATGTTCGTCCGTGTGCAGGACGTAGCGGGCGATGGCCACGCGTTGTGCCGATGGCTTAATGCCGCGCTCCTCGAGCAGTGCTGCCTCGTCGGGCTTCATAGAATTAGACTAGGTCTAAAATTAGACCATGTCAAGAGCTGGGAGCCGTGACCTAGGAAGACCAACGGGGTAGGTTTCGCCGGCCATGAATCATGACCAGCGATCGACGAAGAAGCTGCTGCTGACGGGTGCAACCGGTTTCGTCGGCCGTCATCTCGATGCGGCGCTCGCGGAAACCAACTGGGAGGTCGTTCGCGCCACCAGAAATCGGCAAAAAGCAACTCAACCGGGGTGGGTGTACCTCGATGTCGAAGACGTGAGCTCGATCCGCCCCGCGACTGAAGACTGTTACGCTGCGGTCTACCTCATCCACTCGGTTGACGCTTCCAAGGACTATCCCGAACGCGAAGCGAGTTCAGCCAGGGCGTTTCGCGACGCAGCCGAGGCGGCCGGCATTCGCCGGATCGTGTATGTGGGCGGAGTCGCGCCGGCGGGGAAAACGTCGCGACATCTGCGAAGCCGCTTGCACACCGGTGAAATTCTCCGGTCCGGTACCGTGTCGACCATCGAGCTCCGTTGCGGGCTGATCATCGGCGCTGGCGGTAGCTCGTGGATGATGGTGCGCGACCTCGCTGCGCGGCTACCGGCCATGCTGTTACCGCGTTGGTTGCAGTTCTCGTCGTGGCCGGTCTCGGTGGAGGATGTCGTCGTTGCGATCGTGCGCGCCCTCGACCTGCCGGTCGAAGGGAGCGCCTGGTACGACGTGCCAGGGTCCGAACGGATGACGCACGCCGACTTTCTTTCACGCATAGCGAAGAGCATGGGTAAGGACCCGCGGCTCGTTGGCGTTCCCGTCATCACGCCCAGGCTTTCGAGCTATTGGATTGCCCTGGTGACGCGCGCGGACTTGGCGCTCGCGCAGGAGCTTGTTCAGGGTTTGCAGAGTGATCTCGATCCGAGCGGCAGGGTGTTTTGGGACGTGCTTGGAGACGAGAGGCCAACCGAGTTCCAGAGAGCGGTATATCAGGCGCTCGAGGACGAGCTGGCCACTGAGGTTCCGACGCCGAAGCTCGTGAGTCGGATGCGAGGTCGTCTGGAGGGCCAAGGTTAGGTGGACCGGGGCGCGAGAGCGGAGCCGCTCGTTCTCACGGCTTGTGTCGTCGCGTTTTGCATCGCGATGGGCCTCCGCGAAGAGCTCAACATCTGGATTGGCACCGGTGCTGCAGCTGTGGCATCCGTGACCCTGCTGTGGATGGGAGCCCGCCCGACCCTCAGGTCGATTCTCGAAAGGCCGACGGCGGTTAGCCTAGCGGTCGGCATCGCCGTCGGGATCGCGATGTCGCTGCGACATGGTGGCTCTACCCGTTGAGCATTGCCGTTCTTCCAACGGTCGAAGGGGAGGTCGAGACGCTCTACGCATTGCTTCGTCAACCTCCGGGCCCGATGCGCGCTTTCCCCGTGCTTCTCCTCGTCGTGGCAGCGGAAGAGCTCATTTGGCGCGGTCTCGCGATCGATCTGTTTTCGAAGGCGCTCGGCGCGCCGCGGGCGGTCCTGTTGTCCGCGCTGCTCTACATACTTCCCCAGATTGCGTTCCGCTCACCGCTGCTGATCATCGTTGCTGCCTTGGGTGGGCTGCTCTGGGGCACTTTGCGTGTGCGCTTCGACGGCCTTGCCGCTCCCGTTGCGGCGCATATCGTCTGGGATTTCTTGGTCTTCGTCATGTACCCGGTCGCTTGAACAGCTGCGAAGTGTGGCGCTAGGAGATCAGGAAAGAGGGCTCTTCACCGCGCAGAATGCGTGTGAGGTCACCACGAACGGCTCGGTTTCCGACATACGCTGCCAACTTACTTGCTCCCGGGATCTTTCGGCGGAGTCATTCGAACGGAGTCACCGCTGCGCGAACGGGATAGACCGAGTATTTCCACAGGTCGTCTGGGATGCCGAGATCGTCCGCGATCTCTGGTCCGTTGAAGGCGCGCGCAAGACCGTTGTGGAACCGGCTTACGGCCACCGCGAGCACCGGCGGGCCTTTTCCTCGTGCGTTCTGTCCCGGTACCTTCAGAAGCTGCTCTGTCAGCATGAGCGAATCCTGATCTGGGCCTGGTTGTACGAGACGAAGGAGCTCTGCCAATCGACGTGTCTTGGCCTCGCTCCCGAGTTGCTCCAAGAGCCACGGGTCAACTCCGCTCAAGTGGCCGCAGTATTGCCACATCGCAAGAATTGCCTCCCGCTCCTCCAAGGTGAGAAAGAAGCCCAAACGCTGCGCCCCGTCCATCATCAGAAGTGAGAACTCCAACAGCGTTCCGAACATGTCCGCCTGATTGATTGGAAGCCCCCAGACCTCGGTTTGCCACCGCCCCGAGCTCAAGCACGCGCGGCGCACATGCGCGTGAATCACGCTCACGCGCAACGATATGTCGCGCCCGGGCCGTCCCAAGCGAAGGCCGTCGACTTGGGAGGCTTCACTCACGAACCGAGCAGTCTCCGCGAGGCGACGCTGAGTGTTGTGGCGGAGTTGACCGGTGAAGGCCAGGGGTTTGACCGCAGCGCTCGAATGGTAGCCGTTGATCAAGGACCAGGCGCTGAGGACGATCATTCCAAGAACTCCGAACCGTTGATATGCCAGCGCTCCTCTTCGGATCTGAGCCAAGTCGACCCAGGGGGGAGTCGCTTCGGCACGCGCGAAGAAACGCGCAAGCTCGGGCGCCGCGGCCGGTACCGTGGAGGAGCCACATCGAAGAGCTTGCTCGAACTCAGCTTTCGCCGACTCGCCGCTTCGCTCCATCCAATCAACGAGCTCATCGGCTAGTGGGTCACCGACCAGATAGAATGCCGCGTAGCGATCGGCATCGTCGCCGAAGAGCAGTCTTGCTTGCCGTCGATTCTGGTACCGACTCGGGAACGTGGCGCTGGGCATGTCGCCGCTTCAATCTAGGGCGCGCGGCGCCGGTCGGCCAGGTTTCTGCACGAGCCGGGCCGGAAGAGTCGCCATCTTCTATTCGCAGGCTTCTCGGGTGACCTGATGTCGGAACTCGAACATGCGTTCAAGATTTCGTCGGGCAAAGCCACCACCAAATGTGCGGCCGAGGATGCCGAGGGGTAGGTCGTACTCGATGTCATCCGTCAGCAGGCACTGATGGTCGCCACGTGGCGTGACGATGTGCCTGTGAAGCCAGTTGGCAAATGGACCCTTCACGATTCGGTCCGCAAACATTTCTCCCGGTACGTAATCCACGTGCTCAGCAACGATCGTCTGCCAGAACGGGCCGACTTTGACCCTCAGGACGACTCGCGTCCCGACGTCGAGCGACGTCGGCGGCTCAACGACTTCCGTCGTCTGCCAAGGAGGTTGGAGCCGCTCGAACGCGTCGGGCGCCTCGTGGAATGCGAAGACTTTCTCTGCGCTCGCATTGATTAGGCTCTGTTTGATGAATCTCATGACTCTACCGCTTGCGGACCTGGTACTAGAACGTAGGGCCATCGGGCTCGAGCGGAAGGCCCTCCGCGATGATGTGCTTGGAGAGACCGTGTTGAGTGAGGACACGGTTTTCGGTGGAATGGTGGCGGGTAGCTTTCGAGCCGCAACTGCTCATCGACGCGGCGGACGGGGGACCAACGCAGGCGTCTTGGCTTTGTACCACTGGTAGCTCTCGTGGTCGCCCCAGCGTTCATCGGCTCGCTTTTCCAAGAGCGGGATTCCGCTCACGCGAGTGAGCAGAAAAATCACGAACACCGGTGAAATCATCGTGACCCATTGCCAACCTCGGAGCGTCGACGAAGCGATTATGGCAATCCCGATCCACAGCACGATCTCGCCAAAATAGTTCGGGTGCCTGGACCATGCCCAAAGGCCCGTGTGGACGTAATGCCCGGGGTTATTGGCGCGGAAACTGCTCTTCTGTCGATCTGCGGTGACCTCGATCGCGAAACCGACGACCCAGATCGCGACGCCAAGTTCGTCGAGCAGCCCGAGTGCGGACGGTCTCATCGTGGTGATCGCAGCCAGCGCCGCGCAGAGCGTCAAGAACACCCAGAGCCCTTGAAGGGTCCAAGCGACGAGAAAGCGTGAGGCGCTGGGCTTGATCTCGTCGAAGCGTGGATCGGAGCCTGCACTCCGGACGCGTCGGAATAGAAAGCTACCCAGCCGGGACGCCCAGATGAAGACCAGAAGCCCGAGGATGGCGGAGCGCGCGTCGTTCGGTCGGGAAACCACGAGCGCAAAGCCCGTGACCAGTATGTACGTTAGGCTCCCCGCGAGGTCGTAGAAGTGTTCGGTCTGTTTCCAATACGCGGGCACGAACGCGAGCCACTGCACGACGAATGCGATCGCCGCGGATAAGACCATCACGGGAATGCCGCCGAGCTCCGCGCCTCCCTGGCTGCCCGCCCAGGCGACGGCGCCGGCCATGATCACGGCGCCTGCGATAACGGCCGATGCAATGGCGCTGCGTTGGAGTCCCATGATTCCGAAGCGAATAGCAGTAGCAAGGGCCCTTTGTCGAACGTCGCTTGCGCAGGGAAGGGCGAGTTCGCCGCCGCCGCTTGCCATTCATAGCCGAGACTCCTAGGAATCGCCCATGGCCATTCCCGTCCTGGTGTTTCCAGGTTTCAGCGCAGGCGACCTTTCGACGTTCGTCATTCGACGCTATCTGCAGAACGCCGGTCACCAGGTTCACCGGTGGCGGCTGGGCGTCAATGGAGGTCGTGTTCCCATGCTCATCCCGAAAGTGGTCTCGCGGACCGAGTCGCTTCAACAGCGCTACGGGCAACCGGTCTCGCTCGTCGGTTGGAGCCTCGGTGGCGTGCTTGCCCGAGAGGTCGCGCGCGAACGCCCAGAGCTCGTCAAGAACGTGGTCACGTTGGGATCGCCCGTGATTGGCGGACCTAAGTACACGAGGGCTGCGGCCTTCTACGAACGCGTGCTTGGAGAAGACCTCGACGCAATCGAACAGGCAGTCGAGGAACGAAATCGCATCCCCATCTCGGTCCCGCTCACCGCGATCTACAGTCGCCGCGACGCCGTGGTCAACTGGGAAGCCTGCATCGACCATTACAATGCGCACTGCGAGCACATCGAGGTCGATGCGAGCCACCTTTCCTTGGGCTTCGACCCGCGGGTCCTCCAGCTGGTGAGCCGCGCGGTCGAGGAATCGCGTTCGCCAGAACTCTTCGGACTCCGCGCATCCTGAGATATTCGATCGGCGATATCCAGGCGATGACCTGCGCGCGGGAGTGGTGGTGTTCCTCGTGGCATCGTCGTCCTCAAGGCGGCCCTCAAGCGCATTGTTCGGGAGGTGCCTCCAGGCTGTGCGCTGACCGATGGCGCATGATCGGCTCGATGACGGGCGGCTAGCGTGATTCGGATCGAATCTCGTCTATCGCTTCGCGAAGCGCCTCGCGAAGCGGCGTGTACTTCATGCCAAGCTCGCGTGTCGCGCGGCTTCCGTCGAAAACGAGCGATCCGGCAGCCGTAGTCTTGAGGATGTCAACCGAGATGGCCGGGCGCTTTCCGGTCCAACGCGCCAACCGCTCCAGCAGCCGTGCGATGGGAATGAGTGGCGCCTCCCCGAGGTTGTATTTGGGCACGGGTACGTCTGCAAGGTCGCCGATCAGCGTGAAGTACTCACGCGTCGAGGCACGTTCCTTGCCGATCAGGTAGCGGCGACCGATGCTCGCCGGACTAAGCAGGGCACGCACAATCGCTTCGGCGGCGTCTCGCACGTGCACATAAGTGTAGGTGGTGTCCGCTCCGACCAACACAGGCAACCGTCGCTCGACGGCGCGACGCACCTCCATTGTCGGCCGCGGGTCCCCCGCCCCGATCACCGCGGACAGATGAACGACAGCAAGCGGTAAGCCGAGTTCGGCATGCATTCGCCAGCCGAGTTGGTCCGCTAGGAACTTGCTCCGCGCGTAGTCGGACGGATGGGGCCCCGGCTCGCTGTCCTCGTTAAACGGGATCTCGTCCGGCACGCCAAAGGCCAGCGGTGTGCTCACCTGCACCACCTTTTTGAGGTTTGCATCGAGAGCAGCTTGGAAGACGTTTTCGGCCCCACGCGTGTTGAGCTCGTAGTAACGCTCACGATTTCGGCTCCAGAAGTCTCGATATCCTGCCAGATTGATCACGCCCCAAGCCCCTTCCAAGAACGGAGCAAGAGACTCTGGCTCACAAACGTCACCCCGGACGAGGCTCACACGCGGAGCCAATGCCTCGAACTCAGTCGTGTCACTCGAAGGGCGCACGAGACACCGAAGAACGAGATCGGGTTCCTCCAGCAATCGCGGCACCACGTGCCTGCCTACGAAACCAGTGGCGCCAGCAAT
>JBGUEF010000124.1:0-8950 GCA_041821485.1 Deltaproteobacteria bacterium | reverse complement strand
GTAGCCAAGCAAGCGCTGGCGTCGTTTACGGGCATCGACCGGCTCGATCGAGTCGAAATCATCGCCGATGAGGATGGCGCGCCTGACCCATTCATCGACGGCAGAGCGATCGAATCATCGATCTCGATCAGCCATCGCGAAGACGCGGCCGCATGCGCCATCGCGCCGGATGCGCGAGTGGGCTGCGACCTGGAGGTGGTCGAGCCGCGGAGCCTGCGCTTCGTCAACGACTTCTTCACCGATCATGAACGCATGGCGGTACAACAGACGCCGAGCCCGCACCGCGATCGTCACGTCGCGCTCACGTGGAGCGCCAAGGAGAGCGCACTCAAGGCCTTGCGAGTCGGACTACGCCGCGACACGCGCCGCGTTGAAGTCGAGATTGAAGACCCCGAAGCGACGGAGGAAGGCTGGCATCCGCTCCGCGTAACCGTCAGTCCCGAAGGCCACTGCTTCCATGGATGGTGGCACCAGGACGAAGACCTCGTCCTCACCGTCGTTTGCGACGTTCGAGGCGCGGAGATTCGCCCTCTGACGCTTTAGAAGCTCGGGGCGGGCTGGGCTCCGCGCAGGGACGACCGGTCGCCGCTTAGCCCTTCAGCCAGGAGTAGGCTTCACGCAGTGCGTCGCGTCCGCCGGAGTCGATGATATCGCCGTGGCAGAGGATGATGCGGTCGAAGTCCCAGCCGAGGATCTCGTCGATCGAACGGCGTGCGCGTTTCCGGTCACGGAAAAACGGGCGAAGGCTACGGCTAACGCCAGGCCGGCCATGGATGCCGGCGGCCCTGAGGTACGTGCGGGTCGGCCAATGGGAAGACGTCCCGAAGTTCTCGACGGCGTCGGCGACGATCAGTGAGCGCGAAGCGCGATGAAGAAACACCGTTTCGTTCAGCATCACGCCGTCGAGAAGCGTCGCGTCGAGATCGTCACGCCAGTCCGGGTACACCTCGCCCATGAGCTCATGGTCGATCGACAGATCCTTTCGTCGTTTGGCCAAGCCCGTCGCCGCGTGAAGCAGGGCGTTCGGGTATGCGTGCTGCCACTCTCCGGCGTACAGATGATGTCCCTGACTGGGGGCGACGATGTGACGGACAGGCCCGATGTCTCCGACCTCGGCCTTCAGGCCCGCAGAGAGGGCGATGGGTGAATGGACCAGCAGGCCGCCGTCCTGAAGACGGACGACGGTCATGCGCGTGCCAAGCTGAAGGCCAAAGAAGGACTGTGGCGCAGCCTGTATCCAAAGGTCATCGGCGAGCTTGTGCAGCGTCATTCCGCTCGAAAGTGGCGAGGATCTGGCGCAAAATTCCGGGTTTCACGCTACCGGGACGGTATCAGCGCCTCATTAGACTGGCAACGGGCTCCGGGTGTCCCCTGGCCACTATGTGCTATGTGGCCCGCTCCATGTCTGAGTTACTTAGCCTAGAGCAGGCCCCCGCGGGTCTCGGCGCTGCCTTGCGCAAAGCCGGGTTCGAGCAATTTACCGCCATCCAGCAGGCGATTTTGGACCCCGAGTTGGCCGGTCGCGACCTGCGTATTTCCTCCCAGACGGGCTCTGGCAAGACCGTAGCCCTGGGCCTCCTCCTCGCGCCCACGGTGGCGACCGCCGCTGCGACCGCAGGGCCGCGAAAGGCTCGCAAGTCCGCGGTCGCCGCGCCCGTCGCCCTGCTCATCGCCCCAACCCGCGAGCTGGCCGGGCAGCTCGGACGTGAGCTCACCTGGCTGTATGCACCGCTCCGCGCGCGCGTCCTCGTGGTCACTGGCGGCACGAGTGTCTTCCAAGAGCGCACGCAGCTGCAGACCCTTCCGCAGGTAATTATCGGCACCCCTGGGCGCCTTCTCGATCATTTGCGTGCCGGCGCCATGACGCTCGAACAGCTCAAGACTGTCGCGCTCGACGAAGCTGACGAGATGCTCGACATGAACTTCGAGGAAGAGCTGGACGGCATCCTCGGGTACGCGCCCGCGCTACGCCGGACTCACCTGGTCTCCGCGACGTTCCCGCGTGAGGTCGTGAGGTTGGCCGACCGGCTTCAGCAAGATCCCGTCTCGGTGCAAGGAACGGTGCTCGGCGAAGCCAACGCCGACATCGAGCACATCGTGATGCGCGTGCGCCAAGCCGATCGATTCAACGCAGCCGTCAACGTGCTGCTCCGCTACCCAGAAGACAAGACTCTGCTCTTCGTGCGCACGCGAACCGAAACCGTCCGTCTCGCCGACGAGCTTTGCGCGGCTGGGCTTTCGGCGCGCGCCCTGAATGGTGAGATGACCCAACGCGAGCGAACCGCCACGTTCATGCAGTTTCGTAGCGGCGCCGTGCGGTACCTGGTCGCCACCGACGTGGCAGCGCGCGGACTGGACGTGCAAGACATCGGCCGCGTCATTCAGGTAGATCTTCCTGACAACGCCGATGTGTTCACACACAGAAGCGGCCGCACCGGACGAGCCGGACGTCGCGGCACCAACGTGCTCTTCGCCGCTGCTCGAGCGGAATTCAGAGTAAAAGGTTTGTTGCGCGGAGCGGGCGTCGAGGCCCGACTAGCCCCCATACCAACTCCCGAAGAGATCTTCGCCGCCACGGACGAGCGGATTGGCGATGGCTTCCTGCGCGACCTCGCGAATTCGGACGGCGAGGTCGACGACCGATCCCAAGAACTTGCCGAACGCCTGCTCGCCAAGCATTCGCCAGCAGAGCTCGTCGCCTGTCTACTGAAGCGGGAAGCGGAACGCAGTCACGGCACTCCGAGACAGGTTCGGGATGATGCAAACCCCGGTCACCGCGAGCGCAATCCGCGCAAGGTGGGCCCTAAGTCGCCCGCGCGGCAGCGGCCGCAAGGGGACTTCATCACGTACCAAGTGAGCTGGGGCGCGCATGCCGGCGCCGACACACGGCGGCTGTTGGCGATGGTCTGCCGGCGTGGAGACGTATCGAGTAGCGTGGTCGGCGCAATCCGGGTCGCCCCGAAGAGCTCCACCGTGGAGATTTCATCTAGCGTCGCACAGCAGTTCGAACGAGCCGTGACCCGGCCGGATAAACGAAATCCAAGCGCCCAGTTCCGGCGCTGGGATCCGAGCGCGAGCGCCAAGCGCCCCCGAGGCCGGACCGCGCACGCAAGATAGGAAACTGCCACCTACTCGAATTCGTCGAGGAGCTTGCGGTCGACGTGCTTGCTCACCGTGCGGCGGTCGACGCCGAGGGTCTGGGCTGCCTTTTCGAAGCTACCCTTCTGTGCGTAGACCCAGCTGCTGTATGCCGACATGACGCGGTCCATGTCGGCCTGCCCGCTTTGCATTTCGGCGAACAGTGCCTGAAGACCGCGCTTCGGCGCGGGGGCGTCGGGCGGCGTGTAGCGGTCGTGAATGAGTAGGTTTCGCACGCACTGCTCGAGCTCGCGCATGTTGCCAGGCCATGGGTAGCTTGCGCCCACGTTGGCATCGATTCCGCAGACGATGCTGTCGATCAGGTCCGGATCGGCCGAGCCGAGCGCCCGTTGAACGATGACGGTCACCAAGTGCCGGAGCTCGTCCAAGCTACCGCGCAGCTGCTCCCGCAATGAGGGCGTGTGGATGATGTCGGCACACAATCGATAGTACAGATCCCCACGGAAACGGCCTGCGGCCATCTCCTCGGACAGGTTGCGATTCGTCGCTGCCACGACTTTGCCCCCGAACTCTCTCGGCTGCGTGTCGCCGAGGCGATGAAACTTGCGCGACTGGAGCACGCGCAGGAGCTTCACCTGCACTTCACCGTCGAGCTCACCGATCTCATCGAGAAACACGGTGTCGGATGGCCACTTGCCCTCGAGGTGACCGGCGCGGTCCTCCGCTGCCCCCGTGAAGGCGCCCTTCTTGTGCCCAAAGAGCTCCGATTCGATGAGCGTCTTGGACATGGCTGCCACATGAAGTGCGTGGAACTGGTCCCTGAAGTCCGTGCGGAAGCGAAGTCGACTGACGTCGAACCCGATGAACCGTGAGAAGCCGATCGCGCTCGCCACGAGCTCCTTGCCTGTTCCGGACGGACCTAGAATGAGCGTGCTGACTTCATGCATCCGACCCTGCAGATGATCGAGGTAGCGAAGCGGGTCATGGGTGAACACCGATTCCCACACGCTGCTTCGAAGCTGGGCGGCAGCTCGGGACGTTCCCAGGATCTGGTGATACACGAAGTGAAAGGCTCGGCGGCTTTGGTAGAAGATCGCAAACAGCTGCGCCGGCGTTCTCCCCCAGGACGGTGGCCCCACCTGCTCGAGAAGCTCGGTGAAGTCGTCGCAGAACGCGTCGTAGAAGTCGATCTTGGGCGATGCCGCGTCTGCCGTGATCTCGAGGTAGAAGGCTTGCTCGTATCGGTAGTAGAGGACGTAGAGCGCCACGCCCCGGATCAGCTCCCGCTCTCGCTCGGAGAGTTGCTCGCCACGTGCGAGTCCAGTCTGCGCCCTCTTCAGTTGCGCTTCGGCATCGCGTTGAATCGCCTGAAGCACGGGGTCTTCGAGGGACCAGTCCAGCGGCCGGCTCCAGGCGGACGATGCGACCGCTTCGTCCCCCAGGATCATGGCCTCGAGGGTGCGCCGTTCATCGCCGAACGGGTTGATGAAACCCAGGCGCCCGATCGCCTCCAGTCTCCGGGCAGCGTGCTCTTCCAGCATGTACAATAAGTGTACACTAAATGTGCGTTTTCTGTTCATCACTGTGCGGGCTGCGCCTAATTCATGAGTGTTTTCAATGGTCTCCGAACTGGCACGCCCCCTGCTCTACCGGGCACAGGAGGTTGCCCATGAATCGAGTGAAGCGCTGGACGATGACGATGACGAGCTGGGTCGATGGGGTGCTCGCCCAGATCGAGAATCACGAGGCAAACGTCGATGCAGCAATTGTGAGGGTACGGAAATCGACCGCCCGCGCCCGAGTGCAGCTGCGGCGCGTCGAGCGCGACCAAACGACGCTCCGCAACACGCTTGCCGCGGAAGAAGAAGCGATGAGCGCCTGGCTGCGACGCGCAAAGAAAACCGAAGACGAGGACGCGGCGCTCGAATGCCTCCGGCGGGCGAAGCTCGCTGAACGGCACAGCGCGCGCCTTCGCGCCCGCCTCTCCGAGCACGAGCGAACCCACAAGGAGCTCAACGATGGTATCGGCCAGCTGAATAGCCGTCTCCGCGAGCTCATCGAACGGAGAAACTTGATGCGCACACGGCAGTCCCGCGCTGAGGCGATGCACGGCATGGCCACCGCGACCACGCCCATCGGCGACCTAGAGGACCTGTTCGAACGCTGGGAGACCCGAGTCACGGAGGTCGAGATCGCGGGTGACGTCGGTGACTACGTCGACACGTTCGAAGCCGAATTCGAGAGCGCCGAGCAAACCGCAGCGCTCCGCGAAGAGCTTCGCCAGATGAGGTCGGAGGATCAGCAGTGACGGCGTTTGCGAAGGAGGAGTCCACAATGGAAGAAACCAGGCTACAGAAGCTCTTTCAGATTCTGCGTTTTTGCGGGGCTGCGATGGTCGTCGCGTCGGCGGGTACGTTCCTCGTTCAACAGTGGGACGAAGTGGGGCAGGTCACCCGCTACCTCGCGCTTCTCGGCACTACGATCCTGCTGCCGGCCGTCGGATATCTGTGCGGCATTCGCTTTCAAGAAGGACGGAGCGCGCGTGTGTTGATGCTCACTCTCTTGGCGATGCTGCCGATCCACGCCGGCGTTCTCGGGGGCTTCGTGTACTCGCAGTTCGGAACGCCCATGGGCGACGTCGCCGCCGTAGCCAAGTGGGTCGCGGACAGCAAAGCGCAGGCCCTCCTGTTGCTGGGAGGGGGAACAGCCGTCCTCGTTCCACTGACATGGGCGGCGTTTCGCACGCTGTTACGCTCGCATGCCACGCTTCTCACCGTCGTGAGCACGGGACTTCACGCGCTGGTATTGGTTCCAAACCGTACGGGCGCTTGGGCGACCCTCGGTCTGCTTGCGATCTTCGGGGCAGCCATGTGGGCCATCGCGCGGATCAAGCCGCAAACGCGCGAGGCATGGCTAGCGGGGACATCGCTCCTCCTGCCCGGCCTCTTGCTCATGGCCCGCCAGCTGGCCTTCTACGAGATTACGCAGGTGTTCTTTGGAACGATCGCCGCCATCGGCGCGTTCGCGATGTTCCTGCTCGGACGCAGACTCGATGACGTGGCCGTAGAGCGCTTCGCCATCTCGCCCGTGGTGGTGTCGGCCGCATTGTTTGCGAGCCCCATGCAGAGCGCACTTCACCTCAGCAACGCCAACACCGCCATGCTCATCGGGCTGCTGATCGCAGTCGTGATGCTCGCCTTCGGCTGGCAAAGTCAGCGCTCGCGACGCTTCTTCGTGTATGGCGCCGTCCAGGTCAACGTCGCGGTCTCATTGCTCACGCTGATCATCCATGGCGGCGCATGGGCCGCGCTCCAGTCGATCGCACTGGGCCTCGGGCTCTTGAGTTATGGCTTCATGACCAAGCGCAGAGTCGAAACCTATTCCGGCGTCGCGATCGCCGCGACTGGCTTCGTCTTCGAGATCGCGCTCGCAATCAGGGAGTTCGGCTGGGGAGGCTGGGCCGCGCTGGCTGCATTCGGACTCGCGCTCGTTGCCCTCACCGCCTGGCTCGAACGCCGGGCGCGCGCGGCTCGAGTCGAACGACCCGAAGTCGCTCCGCGGCAATCTCTCGATAGTTCGCCAATGGGCCGAGGCGCGCCTTCAGTCTAGAGCGATCGACACCTTCTTGGTCTTGCCGGCCTCGACCACGACGTACACCGTCTTCGGCTTCTCGGTGCCGAACGGCTTCAGCACCAGCTTGTGCCGTCCCGATGACAGCGTCAGTCGGCGCGGGGTGCTCCCGAGTGACTTCTTGCCCTCGTAGATCTCGGCCCAGCCGCCTCGCGTGACCAGGTTGATCGTGCCGGGCTGTGCGTTCGCTCTTTGCTTCGACCGGGCGCGCCTCTGAACCTGCGGCTTGGCCTCGACCCGCGGTTCTTCGGCTATCGGATCCGCCACTTCCTCGCTTCGCAACTCCGGGGCATCGCCAGCCACGAGTTGAACTTCGGGCGGCGCCTCGAGTTGGGAGGACGCGACAGGGGTCGCAACCTCGCTCGTCTCCGGAGTCTCCGTTCCGTAGGCGCCAAACGCAATCGCCACGACGACCGCCACTACGCCTAGTATCGAGGCAGCGAGGAGCTTTCGTCGCCGCGACCCGGGCTCTAGGATTTCCGTTGCTCCAGCGAACCGCACTTCCGTCGCGGTGTGTGTGCCATCCACATCATTGGCTTGCGGCATGGTGGGCAACGAGGTGCTCGCCATCCGCGCGATCTCCATCAGTTGGCTCTTGCGCGCCTCTCCCTGAGGAAACACGTCTCCCATCCATTCGGACAGCTCGGCCGGCCCCATGATCTCGTTCTGGGACCCGAGGAATTGTCGGAGTGCCCGCCCCATCTCTCGTGCGGTTCGCCAACGATCTTTGGGGTCCCGTTCGAGCGCCTTGAGCACGATTCGGTCGAGCTCCTGCGGAATCTGAGACCGGTAATCCGAGGGTGGCCGGATCTCATCGTACAGGACTGAATGGATGGTGTTCGCGGTCGTGTCGCCCTTGAAAAGTCGCTTGACCGCGAGCATTTCCCAGAGCGCTACACCTAGCGCCCAAATGTCGACCCGCCGATCGATTGGGTTGGCGGTCAGTTGCTCCGGAGCCATGTACGCGAAGGTGCCTTTCACCTGTCCCGTCGACGTGTGATGCAGGCGCTGGTTCGCGCTCGCGATCCCAAAATCGACCACTTGGACAGTCCCGTCGTAGGTCACGAAGAGATTTCTCGGAGAGACGTCGCGGTGAACGACGTGAAGCAAATCACCGTTGGCGTCTTTGAGCTCATGGGCCGCATGAAGGCCCTCGCACGCGTCCGCGATGATCCGGGCCATTCTCAACGGCAGCAGCGGCGACCGTCGGTGGCTCTGTTGCCCGGCCGCGCGGCTCATCAGTCGCGAGAGCGGCTCACCCACCAGATATTCCATCGCGATGTAGTGCTCGCCGTCGGCTTCCCCGAAATCAAAGACGCTGCACACATTGGGATGCGTGATTCGCGACGCGATGCGGGCTTCGTCGAGAAACATGTCGAGATAGCCCTTCTCTTTGGCGAGGTGCCGGTGAATGCGTTTGAGCGCGACCAGCTTCTCGAAGCCCGACACTCCGTCGATGCGGGCTAGGTAGACCGACGCCATCCCGCCGGAGGCGAGCTCGAAGCAGAGCTCGTAGCGGCCGATCCGTTGCGGATCGGTCCGTTCCGGTTTCTCCGAGTCATCTACCGGAGACAGAATCTCCACCACAGGCTCCTCTGGAGCCGCCGCCTCTTCGGCACCCAATCTAGTCCTCCCTCGCTCCACTACAGCCTAAACGAAGCCTCATTACCGTTACTACCGTAATCTTTGAATATTTATGTATTTTTGGCTAGGTTTGATGAGAGGTGGAGGGAATGGTCACCAGACTGGGAATTATTGTGCTTTTTGCCTTGGCCGGGGCACTGCCCGCGCCGGTGCGGGCGCACCCCATGTTGGACAGGGCAATCACCTCCTATGAGGAAGCCAATTTCCAGACGGCGCTTCAAACATTCGACGCTGCCGCGCGCAACGCGGATTTGTCCGTGGAGGAGCTCCTCGAGCTGTTCGAGATGCGAGCTCTGGTCCACCACGCGCTAGGCGACGAAGCCGCGATGCGAGCTGACCTGCGCCGCCTGAACGCTGTGCGTCCAAGTTACGAGCTCGGCCGCTTGGCGCCTCCGCCGGTACGCATCGCGTTCGAAGAGGTGCGCGAGGCCAACGGAGGCACACTCGGAGTCGAACTACGGATCGACGAGACCATCTTCGACGGCGCGCCCTGGGTGGTCGCCCGTGTGTTGCGCGTGCCGGAAGGCCTCGTTGATCACGTGACACTCCAGTGCCGTGTCCACCACGACAGCGATAC
>JBGUEF010000123.1:0-8951 GCA_041821485.1 Deltaproteobacteria bacterium | reverse complement strand
GTCGCCGGTGATCCCGACGAGACCCTTCGCAACACGGCCGCCTTCGTCGAAACCGAAGCCACCACCTCCGGGCTACGCGTCCCCAGTGACCCTGCGCTCCGCAGTGCGATGCGCGGCGATCCGGCCACCGGAGTAGACGGGCTCGACAATCTGCGCGCTGCCCGCCGAGGCCTCGGACTCGACCCTCGCAATGACCTCGCATCGTACAAACGCATTGGGATCATTGCCGGTGCAGACGCGCTGGTCGTCGTACATCGACAAGGCTCGATCTTGCTCGAAGTCTTCGACGTCAGCGCCGCACAGTTCTACGAGGGAGCCCTCGAATTCGACACGAGCACGTCGGCGCAACGGGTTGCCTTCATCGAGAGCCGCGCAGCGCAGGCGCAGCTACGCTGGTCCCAGCCGCCTCCGCCGCCCCCACCCGCGGCAGCTCAGAAAGTGAACGCACCCGACCAGCCGGCCGACGAATCTAGGGCAAAACGCAGGATGAAGAAGGCGTGGCCCTATGTGGTGGCGGGGGTGCTCCTCGCCGCAGGTGTAACCTACCTCATCATTGATCGACGTCGCACTAACGAGCCGGAGCCGCCGCTGCTAAGATTTAGACCCGGTGAAGAGTAGACCCCAGCTAGCTTTTTTCACGGCAGTTCTTTGTGCGATCGCGATGACCGTAACTTCGGTCGGCGCAGCCGCTCAGGAGACGCCTGAGTTCGCGCTGCCCTCGCCGCTCGATGGGTATGAAACCGAAACCATCGGCGCGGTCACCTGGACGTTTCCGGAGTCGGAGCGTGGCCACGTTGCGGAGCTGATCGAGGGCTTCGACGATCATTGGGCCAAGGTCGCGAGTGACTTCGGCGCCACCATCGATGACGAGCTCGTCATTCGCGTTGCGCGAAACCCGCGGGAGATGCGGGCGATGGCTCCCATCGGGCACCCTCCGCCGGACTACGCGACCGGCGTCGCCTACTCGCGTTGGGGGGTGATTCTCCTCACGATGTCTGCACCCCAAACCTGGGAGCCACCGGACCTCGAGGTCGTGCTCGTCCACGAGCTCTCCCACGTCGCACTCTACCGGGCGGTACTCGGCAACCCCATGCCCCGCTGGTTCAACGAGGGCGTCGCGATCCATCAATCCGAGGTTCGCTTGCTTCCGCGCATGGAGTCCCTTCTCCGAGCGGCCGCCCAGCGATCGATGCTGCGCCTCTCGGAGCTCGACAAGCATTTCCCCGACCACCCACATGAAGTGAACATCGCCTACGCCCAGAGCGCCGATGTCGTCGGGTTCCTGCGCCGCACCAATAACGATGAGCGCCGCTTCCACCGCCTCGTTCAGTCGCTCCGCGACGGCGATACCTTCGACACCGCCCTCGCGACTGCCTACGGCTGGACGCGCGTCGGCCTCGAGCGGCAATGGCGGGAAAGCCTCCGGACGAGGTACCGAATCCTGCCCGCGCTCTTCGCCGGATCCACGATCTGGGTCGCAGCCGCGATCCTCGTCGTGTTCGCGTACCGTCGACGGCGCCGCTATCACCACCTGAAGCTCGAGCAGATGGCGTACCGCGAGCAACTCGAAGCCGTGGCGGCCGTTAGCGAGCCTCCGCCTCCCCCACTATCGAAGCCAGCTCCGGCCGCAGACGTGGTCGCGGACACGAGCGTTCCGATCGTGGAGCACGACGGCAAATCGCACACCCTTCACTGACCCCGTAAAACCGACGCTACGCGTCGCCCACGGGGCTTCGTCTCAGGCCTTGGTCTCAGGCGTCTTGTCGGGATGGATCGGGAACTTCGGGGTCGTCCCGAGCTTCACGAGCTTCTTTTTCCGGTCCCTACCCTGAGCGGCATTCTTCCTCTGCCGCCGCGCCTCTGTCTTGCTGGTATCTGACATCGAAATCGTCCTAGCGGCCTGCTTTAGTGGGCAAGAGCCTGGCGGTCAAACCCCCACCCCGGTGGCCTCGGCCACGGCCCGAAGATAGCCCCTGTGGAGCCGTTTCGTCACTGGACCGGGGGCCCCAGAGCCGATCGTCCGCCCATCGGCCAGCACGACGGGCATCACCTCGCGGATGCTGCTGGTGATGAAGGCCTCGTCGGCGCCGTAGAGGTCTTCCGGCATCACCTCGGCCTCTTCCGCCTCGATCCCCTCGCCGCCCGCCACCGCGAGCACCGTCGCCCGGGTGATGCCGACGAGGATCCCCGGCTGCGGCTCGGGCGTGCGCACCTTGCCGTCCTTGACGATGAAGAGATTGCTCGACGCGCCTTCGAGGATCTGTTCCTGGCGCCCGAGCACGAGCGCCTCTTGCGCCCCCTTCTGCTTGGCCTCGTAGACCGCAAGCAGGTTGGCCAGGTAGTTGGATGCCTTGGCGCCGGACGCGCGCTCGTCGTCCGTTGGACGCGAGGCGTGAAGCAAGGTCACCGCGATGCCTCGCTCGTACTGATCGGCAGAAGGTACCGACACGGGCGCGGCGATGATCACGCGGAGCGGCTCCGTAGCGGTCGAAGGGTCGTAGGTCAGCGGCCCAGTCCCGCGCGTGATCACGACGCGAACGTACCACTCACCCTCGCCGGCGGCGTCTAGCGTCGCGCCCACCTCGGACGAGAGCGTCTCGAGTGAAACCGGCATAGGGATCATCAAGCGGTCCGCCGAGCGCTCGAGCCGCTCCAGGTGTTCCCGCTGGGCGAACGGCACGCCGCCGTACGTTCGAAACACCTCGAACACGCTATCCCCGTAGAGGAACCCGCGGTCGAACACCGACACGCGCGCTTCGCCGCCATCGACGACTCGTCCGTCGATAGAGACCTTTCCTGCCGCCATGATTCAACCCTTCAACTGAGCGAGGAGCTCCGCAGCCTGCGCGTGGCTGGCGTCTTCGGCAAGCGCCCTCTCCAGCATCGTGATCGCCTTACGCGCGTCGTCCTGCTTCGCGGCGATGTCACCGAGGTAGTAGTAGACGTCAGCCTTCTGAATCCCCGATTCCGGCTCCAACTTCTGCAATAGAAGTGCACGGAAGCTTTTCTGCGCGCGGTCTAGGTCACCGTTGGCGTGTGTGAGCTTGCCGAGATCCCGAAGGATCGCAACGTTGGTGAGGTCGATCTTGAAGGCCGCATCGTACGCCGCGAGCGCACCGGCCGCATCGCCCGTCGCTGCCAGGGCCTGGCCGAGCCGATGGTGATGGGTCGCGAGCTCTTTGCTCCGCTGCTGTCCGAAGCTCTCGATGATGCGTTGTAGGATCGGCACCGCGTCTTGCTGCCGGCCGGCTGCAATGTACAGGTCGCAGAGCGGCACCAATGCACCCCGGTCATCGCTCCCGAGCTCGACAGCCCGCTCGAGATAGCTCGCCGCCATCCCCGGATCGTCGAGCTGATCGCGATAGACATCCGAAATCGTACGCAGAAGCGCCAAGCGATCGCCGTCCGAGGCCGCGGCCTGAAGCTCGGCGTCCAAGACCTCGGCCAGCTCGCGGTAGTTTCCTTCGGCCTCGTAGTACGTCTTGAGCCGCTCGCGCGTTGGGGCGTCGTTCGGGAATCGGTCATAGGCCCCACGAAGCACCCGGCCAGCCTGCCCGGAGTCACCGAGCTGCTGCTCCCAAAGGTCCGCAACGCGATGAGACAAATCGATCGCTGCAGGACCGTCCAAACGGCCGGAGAGCCGTTCGAGCGTGTCGGTGACCTTGGTCCAGCTTTCCTTGCGCTCATAGAGATCCGCGAGCGCCCGAAGGGAGCGCTCGTCGGCTCCGAGGTCCGAGTTGATGCGCTCGTAGATTTGAATCGCGGCATCCTCATCGCCGCGCTGGCTGTCCTGCACCTGGGCGACGCGCTCGAGAAGGCCGCGTTGTGCCTCGTCGGATGCATGGCCGACCTTCGACAAGAGCAGCACGATGAGGTCATCCCAGGCCCCCGTCGCCTCGAACAGCCGGTCGAGCTCGGCGCTCGCAACCTCGTTGTCGGGATCCCGGCTCAGCACCTGCCGGAACATATCGATGGCGGCCGTCTGGTCGCGGAACGAGTGCTCGTAGAGCTGTGCGAGCCGGAGCTGAAGCGCCGTTCGGTCGTCATCGGCAGACGAGTCGGCGCGACGCTCGAGCAGCGCGCGAAGCGCTTCGAGCCGATCATTGTCTTGATACAGCGCTTCGAGCGCGTTCATCGTGACCGGGTCGTTTTCGTCGAGCTCTAGGGCGGATTCATAGGCCCGTATCGCGGCCCGTGGGTCGTTCAGATGATCTCGGTAGACCTGACCGACCGCCTGCGCTACGGGCGCACGCTCGTCCCCTGCCACGACTTCCAATTGCCGCTCCAGCAAGCCGACGACCTCATTCCATCGAGACTGCGACCGTCGGATGTCGCACAGAGCGCGGAGGGCGCCGACGTCGTTCCGATCGATCGCGATCAGCTCTTGGTAGCAATCCGCGGCCAACTCGGACTGGGAAAGC
Source organism: Deltaproteobacteria bacterium (assembly GCA_041821485.1). GTDB lineage: Bacteria > Myxococcota_A > Polyangia > Polyangiales > Houyiibacteriaceae > SG8-38. The sequence goes on along the minus strand of JBGUEF010000123.1, from coordinate 4,530 downwards.
TCCTGATGCGCCAGCTCGGCAGCCTCTCGCAGAAGCGCGATTCGCTGGTCGGCGTCCGGCTCGACGTCCGCCCAGGCGCGAAGCCCGCTCACCAGGTCCGCGGTCCGTCCCTGCGCCCGAATGAGCGCCACGCGCTGTGCGTGCGCCTCGAGTGGCTCCGGGTCGAGTTGCAGGGCCTCGGTGAGCGCGCGCTCGGCGCGGCTCATATTGGACAGATGATCTCGGTACCAGCCTGCCGAGCGAAGGCGCAGCTCGTACAGCTCACGCCGGTCGAGATCTCCTTGCGCGGCGATCTCGTCGACCAATCCATCGAGATCGGCCCAACGCCCGGACAGGTCGGCAAGACGTTCGAGCGAATCGAGGAGCGAGCGGTCACGCGGATCGGTCCGCACCGCATCCCGCATCGCGGCAAGCGCTTCCTCCGGACGGCCAATGTCGTTTTCCCAAATCGAGGCGGCCTCTGTCAGAAGAGCCACGCGATCGGCATCGGCCGGCGTCAGCTCGACCCGCTGCTGGTAGAGCCGCACCACCTCTTCGAGGTCACCGGCGCCCCGGTAGTACTCCTCGAGCAAGTCGAGCGCGCTTCCTGCGACCTGTGGTTTCTGCGCGAGGCTTCGCACCGCTGCTAGCGTGTCGTCGCGGCCAGGATCCTGCTCCATCGCCTTTTGGTATGCGCCGAGCGCGCCCTCGAAGTCACCGAGGTGGCTGGCGCGAAGCCGGCCTTGCCTGAGGAAGAGCGTCGGTCGGTCGGCATCCCGCAAATCCAAGCGGCGGGAGATGACCTCGTGCAGCCGGTCCCATTGCTCGGTCTCCTGAAGAAGCCTATCCAGGGCCTCGAGTGTGGATTGATCGTCGCCCAGCAACGACAGCGCTCGCTCGTGAGCATCGATCGCCCTGCTGAGATCCCTGAGCTCATCCTCACTGATCCGCGCGACGCGCTGATACAGAACCGCGCCCCGATCCGTGTCGAGGCTCGCTCCCGCTTCCGCGAACACGACCTCGACCAACTCCGGCCACCGCTGCAGGCTCGCAGCAAAAACCTCTGCACGATCGAGAATCTCGTCGTCATCGGGCCGCTCGCCGATCGACTGCAGCAGGGCATCGAGGGCCGCGTTCGGATCCTTGCGCCCCTGCTCGTGCACCTCCGCCAAAGCGACCAGCTGCTCCGCCTTTTCGTGCGGGTCGGTCATCGCATCGGCGCGCAGCCGGAGCAGCGTCGCGAGGTCGCTCCACCGCTCCTGCGTCCGGAGATAAGGCTCGAGCACCGCGGCCGCGTCTTCGCGATAGTCAGCGAGCTTGGTGATGCGAAGCAGTGCCTGCACCGAGGCCTCGTGGGAGGGATCGATCCGGAGAATCTGGCCGTACACCGCAATGGCGCTCAGCTCGTCGTCGAGCTCCCGCTCCATGATGTTGCCGAGTTGGTGGGTGAGCTCTACCCGCTCGGACTCGCTTGCCGCCGCGTCTGTCCGACGCTGCAGCACCTCGACGAGCTCCTGCCACTGCCCCTGCCGCTCATAAAGACGGCTCAAGCCCTGCAGGGCGCCACTGTGCCCGGGGTCCGCCTCGACGACGGCACGCAATGCATCACAGGCGGCGTCGGGCCGGCCGAGCTGAGCTTCGTACAACTCCGCGAGCCGCATGCCCACCTCAACCCGAACCTCGGGATCCTCCTCGAGCTCCATTCGGCGCTCGAGTACATCCGCCAGCCGCTCCGAGTCGTTGGCCGAGGCGAAGAGGCGATCGAGGGCAACGTACGCAGCCAGGTCGTCTGGCTTCTCGCCCGCGGCCTGCTGATAGTACGAAACCGCCCGCTCCGAATTCGAGAGCTGTTCCTCCCAGATCCCGCCGAGTCGGCCGAGGAGCTCGGCGCGCATCTCAGGATCGTGAGCGCGATCGAGCTTTTGCTCGTAAACCCTCGCAAGTCCTTCCCAATCACCCACCATGACCTGGAGACCCTCCAAGTCGTCGAGGGTTCCCTCCGCATCGGGATCGGCCTCGAGAACCCGGCCGAAAGTCTTGATGGAGGCCCGGGGATCCCCGAGCTCGCGGTCCTGGGTTTCGGCAACGCTCCTCAGGAACGAGCCTCGAAGCGGCGGCTCGTCGGTCGCCGCGGCCGCCCGCTCGAGGGTCTCGATGTAGGCCTCCCAACTGCCAAGCACGCGCGCCAAGCGGTCGACCTCGGAGCGCGTGGCCTCGTCAACCGGCTCCGCGACCAGGGCTTCACTAAAGGCGTCGAACGCCTTCTCGGTGTTGCCGCCGCGCTCTTCATGCAGGCGCGCTACCTCCCGCCAAGTTTCGGCCCGCTCGAAGGCGTCCGCGGCCTGCCTCGCCTTGGCATCGAGGATTTGGACCAGCGCCTGCCAGTCGCCGCTCTCCCGATGAATCGGCTCGAGGATCTGAACGGCCCGCGGGCCGTGGTCCGGATCTTCGACGAGACGTGACACCGCCTCCAGCGCTGGGGTGTAGTCGTGTTGATCGGCGAGCAGGTCCTCGAAGATGTCGAGGGCCTGCGCCGGGCTCTGCAGCTCAGCCTCCGTCAACAAGCCCAGGCGCTGGCGAAGCGCGACGGCCGCACGCGCATCGGACGCGTTGTCGATCTGGAATTCGATGTGCGCGCCGAGCTCGTCCCAGCGCTCGGCGCCTTCGAGAAGCTGGTCGAGGCGAGTCACCGCCTCGGCATCGACCGGGTCGATCTCGAGGATGCGACGGTACGTGACCACGCCAGCCTCGGGGTTCTCGAGCTCATCGACCTCGACCCGCCCGATTTCGTGCAGGACGGCAACCCGCTCGCGGTCGTTGTCGGCAAAGCTCTCCCGCTCGCGATCCAGATCGAGGAGCGCGTGCCACTTGAGGCTGCGGGTGTACACCGACGCCAGCGCTTGGCCGGCCTCCTTGTTGCTCGGGTCGAACGTGAGCGCGCGCTGGAAGAAGTACCCCGCACGGTCGAGGTCCTCCAATCGCTCGTCGTAAAGCTTCGCGGCGGTCAGCGCGAGAATGGCGGTGTCGGCGTCGTCCACTTCGACCGCCCGAAGCGTCTTGTCGAAGATCGCCGCCAAGCGATCCCAGCGACCGAGCGAACGCGCGAGGCGGGTCAGGGTCTCCCGGCTTTGAGGGTCGTGCGGATCTTCGGCGAAGAGCCGGCCGTATGTCTCGAGCGCTCCGTCGAGGTCCTCGAGATGCGACTCCTGCACGTCGCCGAGATGGCGCAGCAGCTCGAGCCGTTGCGTGGGGTTGTCTTCGCCATCGAGGCGCGCTTCGAGAATCTGGGTGACCTTGGGCCATTCCATGCGGCGCAGGTACAAGGGCTCGAGCAACTCGGCGGCCGCGCTCCTGTACTCGGACTGTTCGATGAGCGTCTCCAGCGCCCGCACGGTTGGCTCGTGCTCCGGGTTTTGGCTCAGTGCCTCGCGAAACTGATCAAGCCCGCGCCACGGCTCGTTGAGACGCCGCAGGCAAAGCTCCCCGAGCTCGTAGCGAACCGCGGCCGGATCTCCGATTCGTTGATCGATCTCCCGTTCGTAGAGCGTTGCCAACTCGTCCCATTGCCGGGTTCGACGGTAGAGGCGCTCGAGGCCTTCATAGGCCAGCGGGTGGTCGCTCTCGCCAAGCGCCCGATCCAGAGCCTCGATCGCAGACTCCGGGTCGTCGAGCTCTGCCTGGTAGAGGTGCGCCTGACGCACCAGGAGCGCCGCACGTTCTTCGCGGTCCTCGGACAGCTCTCCTTTTCGCCGTAGAAGGTCGACGAGCTCGCGCGTCGCGCCCGAATTCTCCGCGAGCAACAGCAGCGCATCGAGCGCCGCGCGATGGTCCGGCTGCTCCTCGAGCACGCTCTGGTACTGCGCCTTCGCGAGATCCGAGTCCCCGAGGCGCTCCTGAGCCACGCTCGCGGCCCGCATGCGCACCTGGGTACGCAAGTCGGCGTCGAGGAGCTCTCCGGCGATCATCCCGAACGTCTCGACCTGCGCCGAGAACTGTCCGGTGGCTTCGGCATAGCGCTCGTAGTCTGCCAGCACCCTCTCGAAGTCATCGAGGTCGACCCCCTCGCGAAGTGCGCGCCCGGCAAACGCAAAGGCAGCATCCATCTCTTCGGTTCCGAGCTCGCTGATCTCTGCAGCACGCATCAGCGAACGAACCCGCTCACTGGGATCGTCGCCCGAGGCGATGATCTCGAGCATGCGGACTTGATCGGCGTAGCGACCGTCGTTCTGGAACTCGTCGAGGAGCTTGTTTGCCGCCGCAACGCGAAGAAGCGCGTCCGACCCAGCCGCCAGTTCTTCGAGAGCCGCCATCGTTGGACTGTGCCCCGGCACCTTTGCGAGAAGCTCGCGATACACCTCGAAGGCCCGCTCGGTCTCCCCGGTTTGGTTGCGCATCAGCTCGGCCGCTTGGAATCGAAACGCCACGCGCTGGTCCGGATCCTCGGCGTCCGCGGCTCGGATCTCGGTGATCTCGAGGAGCTCATGCCAGCGCTCGGTCTGACGATAGAGGCGCGTCAGCGCGCCCAAGGTCGCTTCATCCGAACCAAATCGC
>JBGUEF010000122.1:0-9059 GCA_041821485.1 Deltaproteobacteria bacterium | reverse complement strand
AGCTCGCCGGTGGCGTCGAGAAGCTGGCCGCAAGGGCGCGAGAGCTGAAAGACAGCGATCCGGCCCTCGCGTGCCACTTGGCGGAATGGGCGGCCCTCGGCGCTCCCGAGTCGAGAGAGGCGCACGAATGCGCGATCGAGGTATTCGAAGCGCGTGCCGAGGACGAGATCGCCCTCATGGCTCGCGGGATCTTCAACCATGCCGTTCGGCGCTCCGAAGAAGCGCTAGAGGCGATGGACGAAGAGCAGGGCAGCTAGCGAGGTCTCGATGAACTTCAACGTCAGGAATTATCTCAAGATCCTGCGGCTCGCGGTCAGCGGGCGCCCCAATCGAAAGCTCTTCACGATCCGCCTGAGCACGCTCCAAGTCATGGCGACTTGGGCGGTCGTCAACAGCGCGTTCCAGCAGCTCGATCGCGTGCTCTATCCAGACGCGCGGAAGGTCGAGATCCCAGCGCCGGTGTTCATCACCGGAGCGGCCCGGAGCGGCACCACGTTCTTTCACCGGCTCCTCTGCTTGGACGACGCGCACTTCGAGCACTTTCGCCTCTGGGAGATCGCGTTTCCATCGATCACGCAGAAGAAGCTCTTGCGACGTGCCGCGGAGCTCGCGAATCGGGTCGCGCCTTCGCTATCTACGGCAATCGAGGAATGGGAGCAGCGTCAGTTCCAGTCGGTTCAGGATCTGCACAAGTTTGGCTTCAACATGCCGGAAGAAGACGAGTTTCTCTTCTTGATGCCCTTCGCCTCGGCTTCGATCACGGTGCTCTTTCCCGTGCTCGACGAGCTCCAGCACTTGGTGATGCTCGACGAACAGCCCGACGCCGAGCGAGAGCGCCTGATGAAGTTCTATAGAGAATGCGTCGAGGCGCAGCTCTACGTGCACGGCGGCGACAGGACCCTCCTCAGCAAGAATCCTGCGTTCGTCGGAAAGATTCGAAGTGTGTCCGAAGAGTTCCCGGACTCGAAGTTCATCTACATGATTCGTGACCCGCTCGAAACGATTCCGAGCGTCGTGAACTTGCTGCAGACCGCGTGGCGTGGCCTCGGTGTCCAAGAGGAAGACATCCTCGGGCATACGCCTGCGATCGTGCATTCCTTCGTGCGCGACTACCAACACGCCTATCGTGTTCTGCGGGATCTTCCGTCAGACCGATACGCGATTGTGCGGTACGAAGACCTCGTCAGTGCTCCCGAGGAAACCGTCCGCCGCGTGTACGACGAGATCCGCCTACCACTCTCGAGCGACTTCGCGGCCAAGCTGCATGAGGCTTGTCAGCGCGCCGCCGATCGAGAGCCCAAGGCGCCCCACGCGCCCAAGACCTTCGGCATCGATGTCGACGAGATCACCGGTCCGCTTCGCCCCATGATGGAAGAGCTCGGCATCTGGGAGCCACTACAGGTCGCCGCCGAGGGTCGACGAACCTGACGTTCGGCCTTGCCAGGGATTCTCCACCATTCCACTATCGTCGCCATGGCAGCCTCAAACAATCGACGTTGGCTCGTGATCGGTTTGATCGTGACCTTCGGCCTCGTTCTTGCTGCGGTCTGGCCGCTCCGGGGCTCGGAAGGCAACGGCGACAGTGATGCCGAGGATACCGATACGATGGCAGCGAGCCCGTCGGACACTTCGCCGGCCGCCCTACCGGCAGAACAAGCGGATGGCGGCGTCAAAGGTCGGCGGATCACACCGGGATGCGAGCCGACTCAGGAGTCGTTGAAGTACGAAGAATTCATCGACCGCCGCGCGCTGACGATCTTGAGTTGGAACGGCATGTCCGAGAAGGCCGCGAACCTCAAAATTCCCGTTCGCGTCGTCGGGGTCGAAGATGGCGTGGTCGGCGTGAGGTTCCTGCAGTTTCCAATGAGGGAGCAGTACATCAACATTTGGCTCGGAAGCGAGCACATCAAGGCCGGGCCCGAGGGCGTATTCCTGGTAGACCCTTGTTCCGCGACGATCGTGGAATGGCCCGAGATGGAGAGAGGCGCGGCCGAGGGCGATCAAGAGGCCGGGGGTTACTGATCGGGTGAGACCGGCTCGACCTTGACCGGCACACCGTGCACGACCGCGTTACCGGTGAGCTCATCCATTACTTTTTGGTTCGTGATGTCGTTCATACTGGCGCCGGGGTGGGCGTTCGCGACGGACCGGCGGGTCCCAGGGCGGTTGTGGCCCCAGAGCGGCGGCATGCAGACGACGCCCCGCATGACCGTGTCGCTGATCTCAGCGGGAAGTTGGATGCTGCCTGCGGCGGAGCTCACCGCGACGGTGTTTCCATCGGGAATTCCCCGTGCCTCGGCGTCGTCGGGGTGAATGAGAAGCGTGCAAGTGTCGCGACCCTTCACCAAACGAAGGCTGTTGTGCATCCAACCAAGGGTTCGGCGTTGGAGCCGGCCAACGATCACCATGTCGAACTCGCTCGATCGGTCAGCCTCGTCGCTAAGCCAGCGCTTCTTGAGCCGTGGGATGTCGGCGATGATCACTTCGGGGGCAAGGTGAATCTTCTTGTCCTCGTTGAACAGGCGCTCGGGCAAGCAGCGTTTGTGCTCGCCGAGGAAGATGCCGTGCGGATGCTGTCGCAGCTTCTTCAAGCTGAGCCCCTCCTTGTTGAACGGATTGAGGCCGGCTCCGTACGGGCCGAAGCGCAGCCCGAGATCCAGTATCAACTCCGGAGTGACCCATCTCCGCACGATCGCCCCGACCACCATCGCGAATACCTTCTTGAAAGGATTGCGGGTGCGTTTAATGACTAAACGCTTCAGCACCTCGCTGATGATCTCGAAGTCGGTGTAGCCCGGCGCCTCCGGTTCGAAGACAGGAGGGTTGTACGCCGTCCAGTTGATGGTGTCGTACGTGTGATAGAAAAGGTCGTAGTGGCTTTTCTCGAAGGGTCCGACCGCCGGCAAGATGATATCCGCATGGCGCGTCGTCTCGTTGATGTAGAGGTCGATCGACACCATGAACTCCAGCTCGTCGAGCGCCTCCTCGAAGAACTTCCCATTCGGAAGTGAAAGCGCGCCGTTGCCCGCGATGCTGATGAGGCCACGAATCTGGCCTTCTCCTGGGGTCATGATCTCTTCGGCAAGGACGGACACTGGAAACTCGCCGGCAAACTCGCGCCGCCCACTGACTCGGGAGCGGTAGCGGTCAAAGCTTCCGCGTGCACCGTCGACGGTGTCGAGCGCGTCGATCGCGGGTAGGGGGAACGTCATCCCGCCGGGTTCATCGATGTTGCCGGTGATGACGTTGATCACCATCATCAACCAGTTGCAGAGGCCACCAAACTCCTGCATCGAGAGGCCGGTCCGCCCGTAGCAGATGGCCGACTTCGCGGAGGCCAGCTCGATAGCGATACGCTCGATGTCTTCGGCGGCGATCCCGGTGGCCCCCGCGATCTCGGAAAGGTCGAACTCGCGTGTGATCGGTTCGATCCCATCCCAGCCGACGATGTGCTCCCCCAGCCGCCCTGGGGTAGCGAGACCCTTCTCGAAGATCACTTTGACGAGGCCCATCAGGAAAAGCGCATCGGTCGAGGGCCGAATGAACTGGTGCTCGGAGCAATGTTCGGCCGTCTCGGTTCGGCGCGGGTCGATGAGAACCACCTTGCCGCCGCGCGCGCGAATCGCGTCGAGCTTCTTGTAGACGTTAGCGCCAGTCGCCATCTGGGCGCCGTTGGAGATCTTCGGGTTCGTCCCGAGCATCAAGTAATAATCGGTCTGATCGAGGTTCGGGACTGTCGCCATCAGCTGATGGCCGAACATGAAATACCAAACGAAGTTGTGGGGTTGCTGGTCGACGGTCGATGCGGTGTAGACGTTCTTCGTTCCCATCAGCATGCGGGTCGGCATCACCGTGAGCAGCGCGCCGATGTTGTGGGCGATGCTTCGCCCCGTGTAGCTCGCGATGGAATCCATTCCATGACGGCTCTGAATCTCGGCCAAGCGGGACGCGACCTCGTCGAAGGCCTCATTCCAACTGATCTCGTGCCACTCACCGTCGATCTTCTTGACTGGTTTGCGAAGCCGATCGGGGTCCGTATGGACGTCTTGCAGGCCGGAGGACTTGGGGCAGATGTTGCCCTTGCTGAGCACGTGGTCCTCGTCGCCGCGAATCGAGAGGATCTCATCCCCGTCGCACTCGACGGCGATCCCGCACATGGTTTCGCAGAGATGACAGGTTCGAAAGTGGGTTTTGCTCATGTCAATAACGCGAACGGCCTGCGAGCCAGGAGCTTTCCGATTGAGAAGGTTCCATCGTCGCGGGCCGTATCGCAGTTTGGTGCTTAGGTGTCTAAGTTTGCGAGTTGATTGAGCGTGATTACCAGAAGACGTACTTGCTGCGCGCGAAGTCCTGACGAACCTCGAGTTGCTCTGTTCGGTCGCTCGGGGCGAACGGGGTTGCGGCGCCAAAGCTCTGCAAGAACGGGGCGACCTGATTGACGGGCATCGGCGGGAACGCCACCGGGAGCATGCAGCTGAAGCCGACCACGTTCAGGAACTCCGATTCGGGAACGCTCTGAAGCCGGGCCGCGAGAAGCCCTTGGCTCAGCTCGGCGGTGTCGATCCAGTTCTGGACGCCGGGGTCCTGCTTCGAAACGACCATGTAGTAAGCCGTCTGGACGCCACAGTCAGGGCCGCCCCTGGACGTGATCAGCTGCTGGGCGGGATGCGGCGTTGGAAACGCCCCCTTCTCCGACTGACAGGTGCCATCGAGACCCCAGCTCTGGCTGACGTTTCGGTTGGCCCAATCCGCGGAGGAGCCCCAGAAGTTCGAAAGCTGCAGGCCGTAGTAAGCGGCCACGTCTTCATCCGGGAATCGAACGATCATCGCCTCGTCGTCTTCGAGCTCGAACCACATCAGCATGTTGAGCTGTGTCGTGATGCCGAGACCGCCGGTGGGCTGCCACGGGGTTGCGGTGTTGACCGGAATGTTGTTTCGGATGGTGTCGACAAAGGCTGGCCAGAAAGGGCCCTGTACGTCGAGGATGGCCTTACCATCCAGGATCTGCTCGGTCATGATGGCGGGATCGAGGGGGCCGGAGGGTACGCCTCGATTGCCCTCTCGCTCGATGTGAATCTCGCCGGGCGCTTCGTCGGACCAGTTGCACGCACTCTGACGTCGGGCGATTTGGATCTGCTCGGAGTCGAACAGCTCGAGCCAGTTGTCCCAAGAAGGATCGCGCTGGTCCGGACAGCTGGCGTACGCCTCGAAAGAGCCGTCGGGGTTGATCACCATGTCCTCGTCTTCGAGCGTCGGGCCACCGCCGGTGCCCGAGGCCGTGTCGAACGTCGTGAGAATGAAGTCGACGGTATTGCTGCGGTTGCCAAAGATACGCCAGACGCCTTCGCAGCCGGTGTTGTTGATGACGGTACCCATGTACTGCGTGTCCGGGTTGTCGACACCGATGCGGGTGTCCGGATCATCGAAGCCAGCAAATCGCGGATAGCCTCGCCGGCCGCTTCCGCTGGCGGTGAGCTGCGAGCGGTTGGTGCTGTTGAGGAAAGAGCCGATCAGGTCGTACGCGCCGACCGCATGCGCGTCGTCCAACCCGAACGTGGCAGCAGAGAGGAACTCCTTCTGCATGTTCTTGACGGACTTCATGTAGTCGGCGAAGGCCTTGTTCATGGCGTCGATGTCCTTGTCGGAGCTGCCGAGGCCCTGTGCGGTAACGCTTCCTGGGGTGCCGGAAGCCGCCAGTGCAAAGCAAGCGGCGCCGATCACGAGCGCGCCGGCCAGCGCCTTGACGATTAGCCGATAAGAGCATCGGCGGGTGGATGGAGTTCGTTCTGACATTTGGGATTCTCCGTTGGGGGTGCTGGAGTGCTGAAGAGGGGTTCAGACCAAGTCGAACAAGTCGCCCGACTGAAACAAGAGGCAGCTTATGTCTCATGTTTCGGCTCGGGATGCAAGAAACAAAATACGAGACTTGTATTTTGTTCAATTACGGAATGATCTCAAGGGCTTGATGAGCCTATTCTGGCGTAAAACTAGCCTTCCGGGTCCTGAAAGACCGGCTCACGCTTCTCAAAGCTCGCGCCAATGGCTTCCATTTGGTTGGGCGTACCCATGAGTGCCCCTGAGAACTCGAACTCCATCGCCAAGCCCTCTGCCAGCGGCACCAGGGCCGATTGGTTGAGCAGGCGCTTGATGCTGCGGATCGCGTCTGGGCTCTTCTTAGCGATGATCTCCGCCAGCTCCCGGGCGCGCTCGTATGGGGTCTCGCTCACCTCAGTGGCGAGCCCGTAGCGCGCTGCCTCTTCGCCGTTGATCGGCAGCCCAGTCATCGCCATTCGCTTTGCGACGTCGAGTGGCACCAATCGATGCAGCGCTTGCGACGCGGACATGTCGGGCACGAGTCCCCAGTTCACCTCGACGAACGCGAGCTTCGCGTCGGGCGCCACGACACGCATGTCCGCGCCGAGCGCGATGTGAAGACCGGCGCCGTAGGCGGCACCTTGGACCGCCGCGATCACAGGGAAGGGCGCCTCGTACCAAATCCATGCCGGCAGTTGAAACCAACTGGCCCCGCCTTCGGTCTTCTCTTCGACGGCCCGCTGCACTTGGTCCGAGTCCGCAGAGAGATTTCCGCTGAGCATCTCGGCAAAGCTCATGAAGTCGAGCCCACCGCAGAACGCAGGTCCTTCGCCATGAAGAACGGCCACGCGTACAGACGGGTCGGCGCTCAGCTCTCTTCCGGCTTTGATCAATCCATGGAACATCGGCTGGTCGAGCGCGTTTCTTTTTTCCGGGCGGCAGAGCCGAACGTCGGCGATTCCATCCTTCACTTCGACTTGGACTCGTTCGTTCATGGTGGAAGGCCCTTCCCTACTTGTCCTTTTTGGGCTTCTTGCCCTTTCCGCCGTCGCGGATCGCCATCAGTCCGTTCTTGGTGCCGACGTAGGCGGTGCCGTCCGGGCCGAGGGTTACCGGGTCGAGGACGTTGTTCCAGAACCCGCCGTTTCCGACCCAGACCTCGAAGGCCCGTTCGCCGGTTTCCCAGTCCAGGGCGCCGAAGTACCAGCCGTTGATCGGGATGCCGAGCACCGGCTGCCCCTCTTTCACGGAGTAGGTGTAGATGAGGCCAGTGGCCGTCGAGAGTCGCGGCGTCGTCTGCGCGCGAAACTCTTCGGTGTGCCAAACGAGGTCGCAGCCGCTGTAGTCGTCTCGCACGTGGACGCGCGTGAGGCCGGCCACGGTCTCGAGCGGGTTCCCAAAGGGGCCGGGATACCCAGCGTTGTTTTCCAAGACTAGGTCGTTGCCATAGCCAATGGGTGAGTTCTCGGTCGCGCTGGCGCCCTCTTCGAACATGGGGAACTGGCAGATCTGCACGCCGTCCTGCCGACGATAGACGTTGAGATTGATTCGGCCCGCGGAGTTGTCAGCGATGGCGATCAGGTCGTTGCTCTCGCCGAACAGCGTTGGCGTTGTCCCGGAGCCTTGTGACAGCAAGCCGCCCTGGCCTCCGTCGTTCAGGTAGGGCATGCGCCAGGTGATACCGATCGAGCCATCATCATCGACGCCTAAGCGGTAGAGCGCGTCGACTGTGACCGCGTAGACCGCGCCATCGGTGTCGACCGCGAACCCATTCTGTAGAAACTCGCCGAGCGCGAGAGTTTCGACCACGCCCGTGTTCTCATCCATGTAGCCGATGATGCCGGGCTGTGTCGTGAACCAGAGGCGTCCCGCGTAGTCGGGGAGCGCGTCCTGCAGAGGTGCGTCGGGGTCGTTGAGATCCGCGGTGAGATCGTAGTCGTCGATCAACTGCCACTCCCACTGCTTGTTCTTGACCTGGAGTGCTTCCCATCGCTGGATGCGCTGGTTCGAGACGCCAACGAGCGCGCGTCCGAACTGGTCGATGTGGAAGTAGCCGCCGCCCGAGCTGTCGGTGGTGATGTCCTCGGGCCGGCCGGCCGCAACCCAGGCGCGCAATGGAAGCTCCTGCTCCGCAAGAACCTCGAGGCTGTGTGGGTCCATCAGAAAGAGGCGCACGCGCGCGATGCCGATGCAGATCGTGACGACGTTGCCATAGGAGTCGAACACCACCGTGGGGCAGGTCGCAGCCAGTAGACCGAGCTGTCGCGAGGAGACGATCGGGTCGATGCCTAGAGGCGCATCGTAGTTCAGGGTGTCCGAGTTGTAGTTGTCGCCGTGCAGGCTGTTGCGCCCTTGCTCCACGAGGAAGTCGTTGGGCGGAATCGAGATCGGGGGCAGTGGATTCGGGATGGCTTCGCTGCCGACGAAGCGCGGCAGGCCAAGCTGCTCCGGGGTCGAAGGCCATGAGAACAACTCGGGGTAGTCAGAGTCGGGCTGAGGACGGTCGGCCGAAGCGCGGCCCACCACGCCCGCAAGGGCGACCATGGTGAAGAGAACGAAAGCGAGCGTGAGTGCCGCTGGGTGTCGGAAGTTGTGCATCGGATGGCTCCTGAGGTGAGGAGCCGACAGATACGTCAAAATCCACTTTGAAACAAGACACAAAATATGTTTTATGTATTGAACCTGGCCTTGATCAATAAACTTCAGTAGTTAGAAACCGACTATCAGGAGCCATTATGGGCCTAGAAGCCAACCTTCGCCTGCTCGGGCGACTCGTAGCGGACAGCAACCAGCTCGGCATCGACGCCGTTGCCGAGCCGTTTGGACGCGCGCTGCCCTTGTTGCCAGCTTCGGTGGCGACGCCCGACGCGCTCAACCGTCTGCTGAGGGAGCACGGCACGGATGCCGCCGGCGGTGCTCAGGTGGCCTCGGTCGAGCTCCTCGACATCAAGTCGATCAGCAGCAACTGCAACAACTCGGTCGTGCGCGTCGCGCCGAGCGGAATGCCCTCGAGCCTTCCGTCGACTCTCTTCGTTAAGCTTCCCTCGACTCAGCTTTGGACGCGCCTCTTCTGTAACCTGCTCGGCATTTGGCGAAACGAATGTCACTTCTACCGGAACGCCGCCTCGCGTGTTCCGATCCGTGTGCCGCAGCCCTACGTGATCGCAGCCCAGGGTTCGCGGTTCGTCCTGGTGCTCGAAGATCTTCACGCGGCGGACGACCTCCAGCTCTTCACCAACACCGAC
>JBGUEF010000121.1:0-9068 GCA_041821485.1 Deltaproteobacteria bacterium | reverse complement strand
GCGGTGATGCCCACGAGACCGGCAAGCGCGCCGTTCAGGGCCATCGAAAGGTCGAGCAGACCGCTGCGCATCTTGATCCAGACCAGGGCGGCGATGAATCCGGCCGAAGCCGCCAGGTTGGTCACGAGGACGATGCGGCCGACCTCGGCGTCAATGGCAAGCTCCGAGCCGCCGTTGAAACCGAACCATCCGAGCCACAGGATGAGCACGCCGAGGGCGGCGAGCGGGAAGTTGTGGGCGGGCATCGGCCTCACCGAGCCGTCGGGCAGGAACTTGCCGAGGCGCGGGCCGATGATGAGCGCGCCCGCGAGGGCCATGCCGCCACCGACGCCATGGACGACCGTGCTGCCTGCGAAGTCGACGAAGCCCTTTTCAGAGAGCCAGCCGCCGCCCCAGACCCAGTGACCGACCACTGGATAAATGAGCATGGTGGCAAGCGCCGTGAAGAGGAAGAAGGTCAGGAGCCGGCCGCGCTCGGCAATCGCACCGGAAACGATGGTGCACGCCGTTGCCGCGAAAACCAGCTGGAAGAACAGGAAAACGTACGGCGGCAAGTCCGCTTCCGCTCCCCCGTTGTTCGGGAAGAAGCTCGCGAGCCCCATGAAGGCGTTTCCTTCGCCAAACATCACGCCATAGCCCACCAAGTAGAAGATGAGCGATGAAATCGCGACGACGCCAAAGTTCTTCATCAGCACCATGACTGCGTTTTTCCTGCGACAGAACCCGCTCTCCACTAGAGCGAAGCCTGCATGCATGAAGAAAACGAGTGCCGCGCTAACGAGAACCCACAAGGCGTTGGCATACGTTGTCAGTTCCGAAAGTTGTTCTTCCATGATCTTGTACCTCTTAGTCATGGCCGCAGCGCACCCTCGGCGGCGGCACGGGAGGATCTATGGCTGGCCTGCATTTCCGGTTTGTTTCCCCAAGGCATCGGTTTGGGAAAAACCGATCCCGGCATCGGCTAGTTGCACTCAACGGGGGCCGGCCACATGCTCGGGACGTGGGTGATTTCCCGCATTTGGCCTATGGAACGCCCCGCAAGCTGCCTAAGCCTGGCAGCCTCCCAGGGCGTGTGGTGGTGTTGGATGTGGCGTTCGCAGCGAATGCCGGTGGGGCGAGCTTTGAAAAGACCACGCTCCCATTTATCGAGGGCCTAGGTTCGCGGCTGGCCATGTGGGTCGACCACCATGACCACGATCGCCATTCGGATTACGCGGACGACCCCCGCTTCGTTCTCAGAACCAAGGCCCAGCATGGTGCCTGTCCCGAGATGGTCACGCCGGAGCGTGTTGCCGCCGCGGGTCCGGTCGACACGATCTGCTGCCACCTGGATTTCGACGGCCTTTGCTCCGCGGCTAAGTGGATCCGCGGCGGGGTCGAACCCTACGAGCGGGCGGATGACGATGCCCGAGCAATCGATACGAGGATGGGTGAGCCGACCGAGCGAGCCCGGGTTCTCGATCGCGCGCTACGCGGCAGGCCGCGCGACGAAGCTCTGCGCGGGTTGATGGTGCGATACCTCGCTGACGGTGCCAGTGATGCCTCGATTTACCGGGAGTTCCAGCTGGCAGCCGAGACCCTGCACGCGAGGGAGCGAGAGGCCAAGCGCCTTGCTGCCACATACGAGGTTCGCGGCGATCTCGCGATCTGCGATGCCCGGCGGCGGGATGGGCCATACGACAAGACGGAGCTACTGTTGATCGGTCAGCGACTCGCACCGATCTCGCTGGTGCACGACGAAACGACCGTCACCGTGGCTGCGCGCTTCGACAGCGGCATCGATTTGGTGAGTGCCCTCGGGCTCAACGGTGGCATGCCCACGCGGGTGAGCGTTGCCGCCAAGCGCCTCGACGAAGTCCTCGAGGTTTTAGGCCGTTTCGAGGTTGCGCCTTAACGGGGTACAATGGGAGAGATGGAGCTGACGCTCTCCCAGATCGAACGACTTCCCAAGACGGACCTCCACGTCCATCTCGACGGCTCGCTGCGATTGGCGACGATGCTCGAGCTCGCCGAAGAGCAGCGCGTTCGGTTGCCGGCGGACACGCCTGAGGCTCTCAGCAAGGCGCTCCACTGTGGAGAGAAGGCGGGGTCGCTGGTCGACTACCTGAAAGCGTTCGATACGACGCTCTCGGTGTTGCAGACCGCCGAGGCGCTCTACCGAGTCGCGTACGAGCTCAGTGAGGATGCCGCCGCCGAGAACGTTCGCTACATGGAGGTGCGCTACTCTCCCATGCTGCATACCCGCGGTGGTCTCCGGCTCACGACGGTTGTCGAAGCCGTGCTGACGGGGCTTTGGGACGCGCAGAAAGATCACGGCGTCGTCGCCAACGTCATCCTCTGTGGGATCCGGAACATCTCGCCCGAATCGTCCTTCGAAATGGCGCAGCTAGCGGTGGCCTACAAGAACCGAGGCGTCGTCGCGTTCGACCTGGCGGGCGCCGAGTACGATCACCCGGCCAAGCATCACCTTCGCGCGTTCAAGCTCGTCCGCGACAACAACATCGCCGTGACGATCCATGCGGGGGAGGCCTACGGGCCCGCTTCGATTCATCAGGCGATCCACGTGTGCGGCGCACACCGCATCGGCCACGGTTGCCGTCTACGTGAAGACGGCGATCTGCTGCACTACGTCAACGATCACCGCATCGCGCTCGAGTGCTGCCCATCTTCGAATGTGCAGACCGGCGCCGTGAGGGACCTTCGCTCCCACCCGCTCAAGCTCTACCACGACCTCGGGTTACGCGTGACGATCAACACCGACAACCGGCTGATCACCGACACCACGGTGTCGCGCGAGCTCTGGCTTTGCCACAGCCAGATGGGTCTGGACCGCGATGACATTCACCGCATGATCATCAACGGCTTCAAGGCGGCGTTTCTGCCGTTTCATCAGAAGCAGACTATGGTTCGAGCGGTGTTTCGGGAGCTGTCCACCGAAGCACAGGCTTCCGCGCAGCCCGAGTCTCGTCCAGCCGACGTAAACGCGTAGACTGCGGGGCAGCCTTTACGAATTCGGGGTCCGAGGTCGCCTCGTCGCTGATCGTCTTCATGACTTCCACGAATTCGTCGAGGGTCTGAACGCTCTCTGTTTCGGTCGGCTCGATCAGCATCGCGCCCTTCACGACCAGCGGGAAGTACACGGTCGGCGGGTGAAACCCGTAGTCCATCAATCGTTTGGCCACGTCCATGGTCGTGACGCCCGACTGTTTGAGGTGGCGGTCGCTGACGACCACTTCGTGCATGCAGATCGCATCGTAAGGGACGTGCCAGATCTCGCCGAGGCGGACCCGGAGATAGTTCGCATTGAGGACCGCGAGCTCGGTGGCTCGTTTTAGGCCTTCGGCGCCCATTTCACGCAGATACGCATAGGCGCGCACCATCATTCCGAAGTTGCCCTGGAACGATCGGAGCCTCCCAACCGATGCGGGACGGCTGTCGTAGTCGAGCGTGAAGCGCCCATCCCGCTCTTCGACGACCGGTACCGGAGCGTAGGGATCGAGGAGCGCCTTGTACCCGACCGGGCCGCAGCCGGGACCACCACCGCCGTGGGGAGTCGTAAACGTCTTGTGCAGGTTGAACTGCATGACGTCGATTCCGAGGTCGCCCGGTCGTGCCTTGCCCATCAAGGCGTTGAGATTCGCGCCATCGCCGTAGACGAGGCCGCCTTTGCCATGAATCAGCTCGGCGATTGCCGGCATGTGGCTTTCGAAGAGCCCGACGGTGTTCGGGTTGGTCGCCATGATCGCGGCTACGTCGTCATCGATGAAGGGCGCGAGTGCTTCGGTGGTGACGATGCCGTCCTCCCCGACGGGGAACGGTACGGCTTGCAGGCCGTTGAGTGCACACGAGGCGGGATTAGTGCCGTGCGCGGTGTCAGGGATCAGCACCTTCTTCGGATCTCGCCCCTGAGCCTGGTGGTAGGCCCGGATCATCATCAATCCGGCGAGCTCCCCCTGTGCTCCTGCAGCCGGGTGCAAGGAGACGCGATCCATGCCGCACACCTCAGCGAGCCCGCGCTCCAGTCGCCACATCAGCTCTAGTGCGCCTTGGACCAGCTCGTCCGGCATGTAGGGGTGAAGGTTTGCGAACCCCGCCAATCGCGCTGCCCACTCATTGACCTTGGGGTTGTACTTCATCGTGCAAGAGCCGAGCGGGTACATCCCCGTGTCGATCGCGAAGTTCTGTTGGCTCAATCGAACGTAGTGCCGCACGGCCTCGGGCTCGGACACCTCCGGCAACATCGGAGGTAGCTCCCTCGCCATTTCTCCGAACGCGCTCCTGGCATCGACTTCGGGTAGATCGTCCGGCGCGAGCGACGCTCCATGACGGCCGGGCGAGCCCTGCTCGAAGATCAGCGGTGTTTGAAAGGAAAGACCTGACGTAGCCGAGCCGGGCATGATGACCTCGCCGCGCAAACTAGTGGATTGTCGACGGTCCGCAAGCGATCAGACCGTACTCAGGAGCGCTTCGCTCAGCGCCTCGATCGCGGCGGTGTCGTTCTCCAGGCCGTTGTAGTAGGGCAGCTCGCTGCATGGCGCATCGACGTGCTGACACACCCGCTGGACCGCCCGCGCCTGGACCGTCTCCCGAAGGGCCCGCCGCTTGCCGGCTACGGCGAGGCCTCGAATCTCGCTGTCCTCGGCGATCTCCGATGGCAGGCTCTCGAGAACGGGCCGTTCCTTCTCGGCAAAAAGCACGTTCAGGACTCGATTGATCACCAGATGCAGGACCGGAATCTGGAGCTCGTTCGTCAGTGCGTTCGAAAGCTCGATCGTTTCGCTCGCCGGCATGTACTCGGGAAGCGTGACCAGAACTGCACCGGCTCGCTCCGGGTCACGAAACATCTTGGCTGCGCGCGACGCATCTCGCCGCAGGAGACCTGGCGGCGCCACGCTCTCGATGACGAACGGCACTCGGAGCATGTCGAGCGCGTGCCCGGTGGCGGGGGCGTCGACGATCACGAGGTCGTAGTCCGGCTCTCCCCTGGGTGGGCACGCGTGGTAGAAGGCTTTTCCAAGCATCGACCAGGCCTCGAGCCCAGGTGTCCCTTTTAGGAATGCACGTACCAGCCGGTTCCTGAAAACCGCGTTGAAGACGGCCTTCACCTTCAGGATCATCAGCCCATATTCTTCGAGGGCCGCGTCCGGGGTCATGTTTACGACGTCGAGGTTCTCCCGAACGGAGACGATCTCAGACCCGATCGGCTCGGTATCGAGGAGCTGGCTGACGCGCTCCTTGCAGTTCACGAGGGCAAGCAGGACCTTCTTATCGCGGCGGGCTGCCGCAAGGGCGAGCCCGGTCGCCACGGTTGTCTTCCCGACGCCACCTTTGCCGACTACGAAAAGGAACCGCCGGTCGAGCAAATCCATGCGCGTCGTCTTTAGCGGTGCGCTGGAACTGCGGCAAACCGACGGCGTTTAATCGTGGAATTCGTTCCTCACGGAGGCTGACGCCCCTGCGACCGCATGCTAGCGTCCCGGCGAGCACGATCATGAGCCGTACACGTCAATCCGGTAACTCGACCGTGTGGTCGCTAGTGTTGTTTGCAACCCTAGCGTTGTTCGCGGCGACTCTCTACATGATCTTCGCCGTAGCTCCTGTCGAACAACAGATGGGCATCGTGCAGAAGATCTTCTATTTCCACGTGCCGAGCGCGTACGCGATGTACGTCGGATTCGGTGTTTCGGCCGTGGGCAGCGCGGTATATTTGCTCAAGCGTGATCCGAGGTGGGATGCGCTCGGAGTGGCGGGCGCAGAGGTCGGTACACTGTTCTGCCTGATCGTGTTGCTCACGGGGCCGCTCTGGGCGCGCAAGGCTTGGGGCGTTTGGTGGACGTGGGACCCGCGGCTCACGACGACCCTTCTCGCTGGCATGATCTTCGCTGCATACCTTGCCCTTCGATCGATGGGCGACGCGGGTGAGGTTGAGAAGCGGTTCGCGGCCGGATTGGCGCTTTTCGGGCTGCTGGACCTGCCATTGATTCACTTCAGCGTTCAGCGGTGGCGAGGCGTTCACCCGACCGTGATCACGGGCAAAGGCGGAGGGCTCGAGTCCGAGATGTACTGGGCGCTCGGTCTCAGCTTCATTGCGTTCACCGGCCTGGCCGTGCTCTTGATTTGGGCGCGCGCCTCCGTCGAGCGGCAACGAGAAGAAACCGCCCGGCTACGACTCGAGTTGATGCACCGATGAAGGAAATGACATGCGAGCTCTGATCGTCGCGCTCGTGCTGGGATGCACGATGCTCATCACTCCCCCCGCACTCGCGGATTCACCGCCGGAGCCGGACACCACGGATGCCGGAGCTCAGGAGGACGCCGCGGAGGAGAGGGCCACTCAGTTCGTCGGTGTCCGCGGGCCTGAGGCGGAAAGCATTCCGGGCGGAGCGCTTCTGCTGGCCGCCTACGCGATCGTGTGGGCGCTCTTGTTCCTGTTCTTGCTGCGAATGCGTGGTTTGCAGCGCCAGACGGCCGAGGAGCTCGAGCGCCTCAGCGCGCAGATTAGAGCTTCCGAGGGCCAGTGATGCCGTCGATCTCCCATATCATCTACATTCCTGCCATCTTGCTGATTGGCTTTGCGTTCGGATTTCGAATCGGGGCTCGCGCAGTGCGGGCCGAGCTCGAGCGCCGCGAGCAAGAACGGCGCCGTTGATGGAGAGGTAGTGACATGCTGAATTTCGAGCTGACTCCCGAACAGAAAGCCCTCGTCGAAGAAACTCGCCGATTCACCCGCGAGAAGATCATCCCCATCGCCGGCGAGGCCGACAAGACCCACGAGTTCCCAATGGACGTCTACAAAGAGGCGTGGGAGCTCGGCTTGGTTGGGCCGAACATTCCCGAAGAGTACGGCGGGGCTGGCATGGGTGAAGTCGACCATGTTCTGTTGACGGAAGAGCTCGCCTTCGGGTGCACGGGCATCCAGACGAGCATGACGGCCAACGTGCTCGCGGCGACGCCGATTCTCATTGCGGGCAACGACGCGCAGAAGAAGAAGTATCTTGGGATGCTTACGTCGGAGCCGGTGTTCGCCGCGTACGCTCTCACCGAGCCGGCAGCCGGCAGCGATGCGGCGGGCATTCAAGCGCGGTGCCGCAAGGATGGCAACGACTGGATCGTCAACGGCTCGAAGTGCTACATCACCAACGCCGCCTGGGCGAGTTGGTATATCGTCTTCGCGACCGTCGACCCAGCGCTTCGCCACGGCGGGATTATGGCGTTCGTGATCGATCGCGACGCCCAGGGCGTCAGCGTCGGCAAGACGGAGGACAAGCTCGGTCAGCGGGCCAGCAATACGGCCGTGGTCAATTTCGACGACGTACGCGTTTCCGCGGACAACGTGCTCGCGGAGCAAGGCCATGGCTTCAAGCTCGCCATGCAGACCTTCGACCGGACCCGCCCAGACATCGGGGCCGGCGCCTGCGGCCTGATACGCCGCGCCCTCGAGGAGTCGATCGCCTACGCGCTCGAGCGCAAGACGTTTGGCGTGCCGATTGCGGAGCATCAAATGGTGCAGGCAATGATCGCGGAGATGGGCATCAAGTACGAGGCGACTCGGCTTCTGGTGCACAAATCGGCCTGGCAGATCGACCAGGGCGGCCGCAACTCGCTCGTCGCCTCGTATAGCAAAGCCTTCGGCGCCGACAGCGCCATGCAGGTAGCCACCGACGCGGTGCAGGTCTTTGGCGGCAACGGGTACATCACGGAGTACCCGGTCGAGAAGTTGATGCGCGACGCCAAGATTCTTCAGATCTATGAGGGCACTTCTCAGATCCAACGGATGGTCATTGCCAAGAATCTCTTCGCGGGCGTCCGTTAGCTTCGTTCTAGCGGCGGTGGTTGCCGGTTGGCTGGCCTCGGTAGCAAGCGCCGGGATCGAGCCGCTTCCCCAGTTCGTCGGCACCGATGTCGGACAAGACGAGATCCTCGACGTGATCGCGTCCGCGAGGTCGCGCAGCTTCAAGCCGGTGGGGCACAGCTCGGTCGTCTTGCGGATGCGAACGGTAGCCCGGGTAACCGCGGCCCTGAGAGTCCGGACTCACCAGATGCAACGTGGCTATCAGCACGAGATCGCCGCGTATCGCGTGAGCCGATTGCTGGGCCTCGATAACGTACCGCCGGTGGTCTATCGCCGCGCCACCTGGAATGAGATCCAGCAGCGATTTCACGACGACATGCTCGACCGACGCGCTTCGATCCGGCGCGCCGTTCTGTGGGACGAGGACGGCTCGGCTCCCGGCGCCGCGATCTATTGGGTCAAGGGCCTGAGGTCGGTTGGTCTCGAGAACAAAGCAAGGTGGCAGAGCTGGCTTCAGGACGGTGAGGTCCCGATGGGCAAGGCTGCGCTGGCTCGGGACCTCTCGACGATGCGGGTGTTCGACTTTCTGATCGGGAACTGGGACCGCTTCAGTGGTGGCAACCTCCCAACGGATTCGAGTCAGCAGCGCGCATTTCTGCGTGACAACGATCGCTCGTTTTCGACGCCGTTACTGGAGCGGCGTTATGAGAAGCTCCTTGAAGGCCTCACCCTCACGCAACGGTTTTCGAAAGACGTGGTTCGTCATTTGGAGGCACTCGATGAAGCATCGATCCGAGCCGAGCTCGCGCGGGACCCGAGTCACCGGGCAGACCCATTGTTGAGCGATGGGCAAATCGCGGACGTCTTAGACCGTCGGGCCACGATTCTGTCGTACATCGCGGCGCTGATCGAGGAGCGCGGCGAGGATGAGGTGCTCTTCTTCCCTTGAGTTATGCCCCGTGGTAGGGAGATGGCGTGACGAAGCCCGACGTGATCGATGCCGACCAGATGGGGAACGTTTTGGGCCTACTCGTTCATGACCTCCGCAACCCCGCGGCGACGATCACCGCCAACGCCGATTTCCTGCAAGAGGTCGGCCTCGTCGACACCGACGCGGTCGAAGCATTGGAAGACGTGAAGCTCGCCGTCGGGGAGCTGAGCCGGGGCCTAGATATGCTCGCGTGGATCAGCCGTTGGTTTACGGGCCACGTGCCGCTCGAGGCCGCCAATGGCGACGCGGGCATGTTCTTGGAGCGGCTCGAACGGGCAGATACGC
>JBGUEF010000120.1:0-9095 GCA_041821485.1 Deltaproteobacteria bacterium | reverse complement strand
GTTGCATGAGGTGACGCCGCTGTTCCCACAGTTGATTTGGCATCCCGAGACTGTCGTCGCCGACGGCGGCGAGGCTGGTTCCATCGGTGGCGATCACGAAGAAGCCGGTGCTTTGGTAGCGCTGTGAGTGCCGCTCGAAAATGCGGCGTAGACTCACCAAAGCGCTGTTGCTCGCGAGCGAATCCTTCGAGCGCCCCTGGGCGAGCTGAGCGGAGACCAGTGACACGAGCTCTGGATCGGCAGCCAACTGAGCGACCAAATTTTCGCGGTCGTGCACCCAGAAGAGCAGCGATTCGTGCGACGTCTCGAGCACGGCCTGGAGCACTTGCCCAGCATCGTCACGAACTCGCTGTTCGACTCGTTGGAGTGTCGCCCAGGCCATGACGAAGACGCCCAGGAGGAAGGCGATCTCCAGGCCAACGGCCCACGCTCGGATGCTCGAAAGCCCCATCTTGCCGTGCCCTGCACCACGCATCCGTCCCTCGGGGCCTGCTTGGCCTGCTCTCATCAGATCGAGAACCTATCAAACAGAGTACTCGCTTGGGAACCTCGGAGGGTCTGCGTCGAGTTTCGCCAGCTCTTCGGAGTTTGCAAACCAGTTCCTTGAGGACGCGGCTTGCGAGCCACGGAGGTATGCCCCCTATCGGACATTTCGGACACCGCGGACAGCACTGCGCGAGCTTCTGCGACTCCTTGAGCAGCGCCTCTTAGCCCATGGGGCCCATTCGGGGTGCGAATTTCGCGGTACTAGATGTTATGTCGCGTGGCGCTGCCCCTGAGACCGCCTTTGTTTCACCTATCTCCTCCGTTGTCAGACGATAGAAAGGCGCGCTGCGATCCATGACCACAACAGTCGAGCGTGTGGCGACTTGGCGCTGCTCACTTCACTTGACGCGACCGCGCCAGTAGCCAGGCTCGCGGCCCGTGTGGGCGACTGCAACGATCGTCATGACGCCTTCAATAGGGCCCGCAATGATCGAGTACGGGAACTTGCCGACCAAGAAGGCTCGAAGCGGATATCCACCGGGCGCGTTCTTGATGGCTGGACCGCTTGCCGGGAAACGCGCTAGCTGGCGGAGTTTCTCTTCGTATGCTTTCAGAAAGAGGACGGCGTAGCCAGGGCGCTCTCGTCCGAGGTAGGCGGCTGCAGCATCGAGCTCCTCGGCCGCCTCTTGAAGAATTCGCGGCCTGGGCATCAATCGGTGTGCTTCGTTCGCAGTTCGGCGAGGTGCTCTTCGGCATCGAGGAACTTGGCTTCGCCCCGCTCGATCTTTCGAATTCGGCGACCGATCTCCGAGGTCCATTCGGGACTAAGCTCGACTGGGTCGAGGCTGCTGCTCAGCGCGGTCACGAGCTCTTCACGCTCTTGCCCGGACAAGGCAAGCGCCTCCTCCAGGATCTTCTTCGCTGCTGAAGTCACGGTCACAGTTTACGGCACAGTTACGCAAACGGCTAGCAGTGGATGCTACTCGCAGTTACAAGCATCTATCGAGATCCTGCGAGCCTCGTTGCCGCTCCGGTCCCCTCAAAAGTCGAATCGCACGGGCATCGCGGTTCGCGGCGCAACTGGCGACGAAATGACGCCATGAGCCGGGGTGCGGGATCTTCTGAACCGCCTTTGGTTGTGCGGCGAGTTTGCGCCTGAGGTCCGGGCGTCGATAGCTTGGCGGAGCGCGAGCTGCTTGGAGAGGCGTTGTCGGTCGTGCCCAGACACGGGTAGGGCGGCGAGGATTCCCCGCTGTTGGCGATACTTCTCCTTCAGTCCTCGACGCTCGCGCGCAGCGATGTCCCGGTACGCGTTCCAGGCGCGCTCGCGTTCGAGACGGCCCTGCTCGAGCGACTGCACGTAGTCCTTCCACAAGTTCTGCGGAACCCTCGGCGGCATCGGCGAATACTGGTGCGCTGTGCGTCGCGCCGCTTCGAAATGCTGCGAGGAAGCGGGCTGGAAGTCCCCGAGCCGTTTGCAAAGCCGAGGCTTGCTGAGCTCCCGGTCGATGCTCGACGCCTTCACCCGAATGCCTCGCTCAACATCTTCAAAGACCAGCCCATTTCCGTGTAACCGAAGCATCACGCCAAAGCGGCCACAGGTTCGATGCATATGGTCCCAGGTATGCATCTCGGTTGGTCGAAGTGCAGGCGCGAGGGTTTCGCGCGCCCAGCGAGCGAAGCTGTCGACTCCCTGCTGTGCTTCATAATCCGCAGCCCGTTCGGGCAATTCGTCTCGCTCTCGTGCCCTTGAAGGCAGAGGCCTGAGCCCGAGCTCGGTCTCGAGGGCCCGTCCCGCGGTGAATAGCTTCTGGTGGTCCCAGGCCGGCGAGTGAATTCGAAAGCTCTCCGGATGAATCTTGTTGATGGCCACGTGAATGTGCTCGTGGTCCTTGTCGTTGTGGCGGGCCGCGATGTACTGGTGTTCGGAAAAACCAAGGACGTCGACAAGATTTTCCACAACGTGCCGCAGCTCCTTCCTGTCGAGGCTTCGGTCCTCTGGGTGAAGCGAGATGACGAGGTGATAAGTTCGGTCCTTGCCTGCCCGCGTGTTCTGCGCTTGGACGGCCTCGACCAGTCGGCAGGCGAGTTCGACGTCGTTGGCGGTGCTCACACCGGGGAGGTTGGCGCGCGAGCAACTGGTTTGCCGGGCGAGTGCTTCGAGTCGGGCGAAATCGTCCTGATCGACGCGAAACGAAACCATCCGAGACTTCCGGCTGGTTGATCCGCCGCGCGTCATTTCGAGCCTCTTCCGTCCTTGTCGACGTCGACACGCGCACCGACCGCCAAGACAACGCTCGCGAGCTCGACCGCGCGCCTGGCTGCGAGCTCGGGCGGTGCGTCCAGCACCTGGCGGCTCCCCGCGACCAACTCCGAGCGCAGCACGAGCTCTGCAAGCCCGCGCAGCACGTCGATCGGAATCTCGCCGCCGTCCGCTACCCGATGAAGCAGTGCGGCGGCAGCCCGATGGACGTCGGACATCGGCACAACGCCTGTTTCATTCCGGTCACCGTGACCGAAATGAGTGCACCGCTGGCCCTCGCTGACATCTTCCGGCCGCGGGCAATGTGGAATTTCGCTTAGAAAAAGTGGCGCGATCGGGATCTGGTCCTGCAACCTAAATCCAGCGCGTCTGCCAATTCCGCCACCCTCGCTTGTGTCGTAGCTCCCGAGCGTTAGCATCTCCGTCGCACCCTGTCAGCCGCCAGAACGCTCGGGCTGTGCAGCGAATAACGCATTGACGACGCCCGAGAAAGGGAGCCCACTAGCTGGTCCTACCCGGAGTCCAGGAGCAAGCCATGAGTCTACAATTAGGAACGACCGCACCCGATTTTGAAGCCGATACTACGGAGGGCGCCATTCGGTTTCACGAATGGGGCGGCGACAATTGGGTGATCTTCTTTTCCCACCCCGCCGATTTCACGCCGGTCTGCACTACCGAGCTCGGTCTCGCCGCCAAGCTCAAAGACCAGCTCGCGCAACGCGGCGCCAAAGCCCTCGCAATCAGTGTCGATTCGGTCGAGTCCCACAAGGACTGGATCAAGGACATCGAAGAGACGCAGGACGTTCGGATGAACTTCCCGATCGTCGCAGACCCCGATCAGAAGGTCGCGAACCTCTACAACATGATCCACCCAGAGGCTGACGCGAAAGTGACCGTTCGCTCGGTCTTCTTCATCGATCCGAACAAGAAGGTTCGTGCCACCATCACATACCCGCCCGCTACGGGGCGAAACTTCGACGAGGTCCTGCGCGTGCTTGATGGCCTTCAGCTGACCGATGGCTACCAGGTGGCTACCCCGGGCAACTGGAAGGATGGCGACGACGTCGTGATCGTCCCGTCGATTACCGACCCGAAGGAGATCGCTGAGAAGTTCCCGAAGGGGCACACAGAGCTCAGGCCCTACCTACGCATGACGCCGCAGCCCAACAAGTAGCGGGCGTTTTGCCCCCATAGCGTCAAAGGCACAACCACCCTAAGCTCCGTTGGCGCATGGAACGATTTCTGCAGCTTCGCCGCACGATCTTGGCGGGCTCAATCGTGCTAATGTCGATTCTCGCGGTCTGGGTCGGCTGGAGTATCTCTCGCTTTGTGACCGAGGGGTGGTGGCTTGCTGTGCTGGTCGCCCTTCCGCTTGGCGTTGCCGCGCTCGATTTTCTGACTGGCATCGTTCACTGGGGCTGCGATCGATTTGGAGACGCCGAGACGCCTGTGGTCGGCCCGCTGCTCATCCGCGCTTTTCGCGAGCACCACGTGAACCCGAGCAACATGGTCGACCACGACTGGATCGAGACCAACGGTGAGACTTGCTTTCTCAGCGCGCTAGCTTTGGCGGTACTCGCGGTGTTGGCGCCTGACGTTCAGTCGGGGTTCAGTGCGACCGCCGTGACGGTGGTTTGGACGATGGCCGCCGTCGGTGCTTGGGCCAACCAGATCCACAAGTGGGCGCACATGTCGGACCCTCCGCACTTGGCGCGCTTCTTACAGCGCGCGGGCCTCGCTTTGCATCCGGACAAGCACGCATGCCATCATCGCGTGCCCCATGACTCGGGCTATTGCATCAGCACTGGCTGGATGAACCCTTTGTTGGATCGACTCGGACTCTGGTCTTGGCTCGAACGCTCGCTGAGGAGAGCTGCGTGAAACTCACAAACTGGCTTGCAGAACACGTCACTGATGACCCACGAGCGTTGCGCTGGTTCGACAGCCTCGATGCGGAAGATCGTATCGCACGTTGCTACAAAGAGCTTCTGAGTGGCTATGAGATCGACCCGTCGACGATTCTAAAGACGACGCGAATGGTCGACCCGAACGAGTCTCCGGGCAAAGTGGAGGTCAAGGACATCGCGTTCTACTCGATTTGCGCCCACCACTTCCTGCCGTTCTTCGGGCGGGTGAGCATTTGCTATGTCCCTGGCGACCGCATTCTCGGTCTCGGAAAGCTGCCCCGGCTGGTCGACGCCTACGCAAGGCGTTTCCAGATTCAGGAAGACCTGGTTCGTGAAATCGCGGGTGAGATGATGGGGTCCGGGCGCGCGCGCGGCGTCCTCGTGAAGTCCGAGGCGCAACACATGTGCATGGTCAGTCGTGGTCCTCAAAGCCATTCATCGGTCACGCACACGGAGTTGGCCCTCGGATGCCTTAGTGACCAGAGTGCGTGAAGCGCAACGATCGGCGCTGATCGCCGTCCTCGCGTTGACGTTGAGCGGATGTAAGACCGCACCAACGGACGGTGCAGGCCGGCGTTCGCTCGAGTTTCTCGCGGAGTCGAAGTCGGTCACGTCGCTGACGGCGGAGGAGCTGACGCGAAAGGTAGAGCCTCGCCGCGTTGACGTGTTCGAGCCCTACGAGCAAACGGAGGTTGCTTTCACGGCGCTCCCGCTCGAGTGGGTTCTCGACGAGGCGTATGGACAGGCGTGGCGGGAGCGCGAAGCCATTCTCTTCACCTGTCGGGATGGCTATCAACCGATTATCGCGGTCCGACGCGTCTTGGACCAACGTGCGTTTCTTGCCATTGACCGAGTTGGCGATGCCGGCTTTACGATCCTCAAGTTCGAAGAGGGGGCGAGGAAGCGGATCGAACTAGGTCCGTTCTACGTCATTTGGGAAAACCTCGACGATCCCCGGATCCGCAGCGAAGGGGACTACGGTTGGCCGTACCAAGTCGTTCAGATCGACCTCGTGTCATTTCGATCTCATTTTCGTGAAATGGCGCCGCCGACAAACGCGTCGCCGAAGGTCTTGGCGGGTTTCGAAGCCTATGTCGTCCACTGCTCGAAATGCCACACCATCAACGGGCATGGAGGCGACATTGGACCAGAGCTCAACTACCCCGCCAATCCGACCGAGTACATGAAGAGCGATTGGCTTCGAAAATGGATCGACAATCCGACGAGCATGCGGCGCGCCCCGCGGATGCCGCCCCTCAATCCAGAACTGCCTGAACGAGCACGGGTCATCGATGAGATCGTGGCGTACCTCGAGGCGATGGCTTCGCACAAGATTGATCCCGAGACACCGTGAGCTACGAGGCGTTTTTTGACTCGTTCATGCAGCATCCGTTGCTCCTGTGGGCGGCGGCGCTCCTGGGTCTCACGATCGCGTTGTCGCGGCGTGGGCTTTCGCGTTCGCTCCGATGGTTTTGTGTCGCGCTCACGATCCTGTCGCTCCTCGATGCCTGGCTGACCACGACTCGCATCCCGGGAATCGGTCCGCTCAGCGGCGCGGCGGCGTCATTGGTTCCGCTGGCGTTCGTCCTGCTCGGAGATTTTCGGTACTTTGTCTTCATCGAGAGCG
The DNA here is from genome assembly GCA_041821485.1 of Deltaproteobacteria bacterium. Classification (GTDB taxonomy): domain Bacteria; phylum Myxococcota_A; class Polyangia; order Polyangiales; family Houyiibacteriaceae; genus SG8-38. The sequence continues at coordinate 2,812 of JBGUEF010000120.1, read as the reverse complement.
CTCGGTCGGACGGCACACTTGCCGCTAGCGTCCGAGGCTTGCTTAGAGCGTGTGCATGGACACTGTTGGTGCCGCTCGGTTCGCAACTGCTGGTCACCGCACTGGACTTGGACGAACCTCGAATGCTCTTCTTGGTCTACGAGGTGCTGTTCGTCCTTCTGTCGTTGGCGATCGCCGCCCTCTACCTGCCCCGGCGCGCTAGTGACCCTCGCTGGACGCTACGGGTGACACGATTGGTCATCGGGTACTATGTTTTGTGGGCGGCGGCCGACGCGATCATCCTCACGACTGGCGACGACATGGGTTTTCTTCTCCGGGTGATCCCGAACGTGCTTTACTATGGAGGCTTCGTCCCCATGATCGCGTGGACGGCGCCTCCGGCCGCCCGTCCTGCGATGGGTTACACTCGGCGGACATGCGGGAAGAACGATTTGCGGGCATCACGGTTCGGTTGACGGGCGGGGAGGATCGCCAGGGCGGGGGCGATGGACCTCTGGTGGTGTTGATGCACGGCTTCGGCGCGCCGGGGACTGATTTGGTCGGTTTGTGGCGGGTACTCGACGTGCCCAGCGATCTCCGCTTCGCGTTCCCAGAGGCGCTCCATGAGATCCCTGGGATGCCTGGTGCGCGGGCCTGGTGGATGGTCGATTTCGCGCGCGCCGAGCAAGCGATGGCGGAGGGGCCCAGGAGTTATGCGACGGAGATTCCCCCGGGGATGGAGGACGCGACCGACCGGATTGTGCAAATGCTCGAAGCGATGCAGGAGGCGCTTGGCGTGCCGGACGAGCAACTGATCGTCGGTGGGTTCTCGCAGGGTTCGATGGCGGCGTGCAATGCGGTGTTCGCGAGGAACCTGACGCCTGGCGGCTTGGTGATCCTGTCAGGCACGCCCGTGAACCTCGCGGCCTGGAAAGCGGGCATGGCATCCAAGTGCGAGGTCCCCGTGTTCCAAAGCCATGGTCTGCAGGATCCCCTCCTTTCACTTGGAGCGGCAGAGCAGCTTCGTGACGAGATGCGAGAAGCAGGCCTGACGACCGAGTGGGTCCCTTTTCGAGGCGGTCACGAGATCCCGATGCCAGTGCTCGAAGGGCTCGGCCGGTTCCTGTCCACGATTCGCTAGGGATCCTTCAGAGCTTCGAGCGCCTCGACTTCTTCTTCCCGGCCGCGAACGACTCGCTTGCCCGTGAGGGGCCCGCGGTACTCGGTGACGACAGTGCACTGGCCCTCGTGGCCGTCGCGTTCGAAGTAGATCACGACCCAGTCGCGCACACGGCCGAGCTCGTGGGCTCGGTCGGTGTTGGAAAACAACGCGGTGAAGTGCCAGCCATCTTCGTAACTATGAAAGATTGGCAGCCAGGCGGCGCCATCGGGGTTGTTGCGCTGCGGTGCGATTCGGGGGAGCTCGTCTGCTTCGACTTTCTGTCGATATTGCCGGTCGACTTCGAGCAAGAGGCCGACCTCTGGCCTTGCTTCGACCGTCTCGTGCGCGCCAACTCGAGCTCCCGCCTGCCGGAGCTCCTCGAATCTGCGCGCCCTCCCACGCGAGGAGCGCGTGAGCATCGTTGCCAGGATGTCGCGGACGGCTTCGAGCCGGCGCGGGCCGAAGCCGGCCACGGCATCGAGCCGTCCATCATGCGCCGCGACCTCCAGCGCTTCGAGCGTGTCGATGTCGAGCTCTCGATGAATCCGCTCGGCGAGCTCTTCGCCGATGCCTGGAACGGTTTTGAACAGCTCGACCGAGGACAGGGTGCCCTCGAGGCGCTCGAGCATGCGCAGCCGACCCGTGTGCGCGATTTCGTCGATCGAAGCGGATAGACTCGAGCCGATTTGAGGCAGGGCATCGAGGCCTTCGCGTCCTTCGGTGAGCGCCAGGTCTTGAATGCTCGTGGGGTGGGCCCGAACCACCACGGCCCCGGCCCGGTACGCGTCGATTCGATAGATATTGGCGCGCTGTGTCTCGAGGCGGTCTGCCACCTGTTCGAGGCTGTCGGCAATCTGTTCGTTGGTGACGGTGGGCGGCCGAGAATCCACGGGCACATCAAGCCAGCAGAACGCTGCGGTTGCAAGAGCCCGCTGACCCCTGGCGCCGGGCGTCCACTTCGGTCAAACCGTCGACCTCATCTCATGCGAAGCGACTTGGACCCACGAACCGCCGCCTTTTTCGACCTCGACCGCACGCTGCTCGACATGAACAGCTCGACTTTGTGGGCCAAGCACGAGCTTCGCCACGGGAGCATCTCGTTTCGCCAGTTTGGTCGGGTGCTCGTCTGGAACGTTCTCTATCACCTCTCGCTCATCGACATCGAGACGGCCTTCAAAGAAGCGGTGGGTCACTATCGCGGACGGTCCTACGAGGGTCTCGACGCAGAGACGCGCGACTGGTTTGCTCGCGACGTCGCGCATCATCTTCGTCCGGGTGCCGGCCGCGCTCTTCGTGAGCACCGAGATCAGGGGCATCAGCTCGTCCTGCTCACCAGTGCGTCTGCATTCGCTTCGCGCGCTGCGCGCGACACTTGGGAGCTCGACGACTTCCTTTCCAACGACTTTCCGGCAGACGAGGAAGGGAAGCTTCGCGGAACCTTCGTGCCGCCTCTTTGCCATGGGGCAGGAAAGGTCCAACGTGCGGAAGCTTGGGCTTCGGAGCGGGGAATCGACCTTCAGGACTGCTACTTCTACACGGACTCATACAGCGACGCTCCGATGCTGAAGGCGGTGGGCTACCCTCGTGTGGTCAGTCCGGATCCGAGGCTGAGCCGGGCGGCCCGGCAACGAGGCTGGCCCGTCCTGCAATGGTGAACGCGACGACGCACTC
>JBGUEF010000119.1:0-9107 GCA_041821485.1 Deltaproteobacteria bacterium | reverse complement strand
GGAGCTCCTCCGCTCGAAGCCTCCAGGAGAGCACCATCACCAACAAGAACATGACTGCGGTCGCCAAGCCTACCGTCCACACCACGATCTGTAGGACGCGCTCGAAGCGAAAAATCTGCTTGTTGAGTGAGTCGACCACCTGAGCGGGACGCACGAGTTGCCGCGTCTCCGCGTCGACGAAGCGGCCGCGCAACAGAACGCCGGACTTCTCATCGTGAGGGACCACGATGGCGGCGCTCACCGGATAGCTCGATGGGTCCCCATGGAAGTGAAAGCTGTCCACGTTGGATTCGGTGATCTCGTTGTACTGAACGAGCTTCGCGTTGGCCGTGACCGTGCCCTCTTTGCGCTTCAGCACCACATCTGGCCCGGCGCTGCTCAGGTCTTGATGGCCGTGTCCCATGCCCTCGGCGACCCAGGCGGTTCTGAGATCGACGAAGACAGCCGCGTCATCGGGCCCGTAGCTCGGCTCGAGGACGCCCACGACGTGGAGCTTCAAGGGATAGACGCCCGCCAGATCGAAAAGCGTGGAGGGCGAGGTCAGAAGCGCATCCCCCGGGCCCAGTCCAAGTGCTTCGGCGGCCTCCGCTCCCAGGATGCACTCGCCCATCATCGCAAGACCTCGGCCTTCCGTCATTCGAAGCTTTCGGAACGGGAAATAGTCCAGGCTCGTACCCACCAGTGCAAAGCCACGCGCCATCAATCCGGTGCGGATTGGAATCCCGAGTGCAAGACCCGTCGCCTGGAGCGCGTCGACATCGGCCTTGGTGATCGGCTCGGCGCCCTTCAACTGGAAGTACAGGGTCTCCACGACCAGATCGAGGCTGCTGCCCTTCTTGCCAAGTAAGAGTGGCGTCGCCTCGGCGCGGGATAGCAACGACTGTTGAGTCGCGTGGCTCATCGCACGCATGATCAAGGGTAGACCCAGGAACACCGAAAGAGACAGCACGAGCAGGAGCGTCTTGGTCCTGTGGTGACGAAGGTAGCGCCAGGCGAGGTAGATGCTGTCTCTCATCGGCTCATGCCTCGGCTGGGCCCAGTGCTTCCACGTCCACGATCTGTGCGAACTGGTCGAGGAGGCCATGATCATGGGTGACCATCAGAAGGGTGGTCGAACGCGCTTCGCATTGCTCGAACAGAAGGTCGAGTGCCTGCTGCTTGGTCGCGGGGTCGAGGTTCCCGGTCGGCTCATCGGCAAGGATCAGGCTCGGCGCGGTCACGAGCGCGCGGGCGATCGCGACGCGCTGCCGCTCGCCTTGCGAGAGCTCGCTCGGCCGCCGAGCAAGCAGTTCGGCAAGGCCCAGGTCCGAAGCCAGTTGGCGCGCGCGTGATCGAACCGAAGCATCCAGGCGCAGCTCAGGGTGGAGCCGGTAGGGGTAGAGGATGTTGTCGAGCACATCGAGGTATTCCAGAAGCAAGAACTCCTGAAACACGAAGCCGATTGTCGTGATGCGAAACGAACGCCGAGCTGCGGGTGACAAGCGATCGACCCGCATCCCGGCTGTGCTGACCTCGCCCAAACCCGGCCGCTCGATGCCGGAGATCAGATTCAGCAGCGTGGTCTTTCCCGAGCCGCTCGGCCCAATCGCCGCCGCCCTGGTGCCCGAGGGGACCACCAGCTCAGCCACGCTCAGAGAGAAGCCCCCGTGTGGATACTCGAATCGGACATCGCGAAGAGAGATCACAGGTTGGCGAATGTAACCCACAATGACTTGGACTCAACGTGCGCGCGCCAGGTCGCTCAAAAGTGGTAGGCCCCGGCCAAAGCGGCGCTCACCTCGTGCGTGACGATGTCGTCGGTGGGGATGTACGCATAGCCAAGCTCGAGATCGAGGCTCCAGCGCGGGTTGAAGAAATAGGCCCCGCCGATGACCGCGCCGATGCCAAAAGACAAGATGTTGCGTTCCCCCTCTTGCTCCTCGCGCTCTTTTTCGAAGACGCGGATGTTCCAAGTGAGAAGGAGCCCGATGAACCCTTCCCAGGATCCTCTGCGGAAGAGTCCCTTCAAGATGAAGTCGAAAGGCGTGTCGAAACGTTCCTTCGAGAAATAAAACGGCTTCGAAATAGTGAGTGCGAGATGTTGGGGAATCAGCTCCCGGTCATAGGAGATCACGAACCCACCGAGATGCTCGATGGTCCTGAGCGGCTCCCCAGTTGTGGCGGAGTTGCGATCGCGAAGGACGTGAAAGGTGTACGCGCCGCCGAGCGTGAAGCTATTGAGGCGCTCTTTTTCCTCGCTCCCTTCGGTGGCTTCGTCGGGCTCGGGTTCCGAGGAACGTGCGGCGCTGCTCTCCGGGGGCTCACTCTCGGCAGCTTCCACGGCAGATGGATTCACCACGGAGCATATGAGTAGGAACGTTCCAAAGATGATGCTGCCGGGGTGCTTTCGAGCACGCATTGTCGCTACCTTTGCGAGTACCGCGCCTACTTCTTCGGAAGCTGCGCCTCGTAGAGGTCCCCAACACCCTGTCGTTCGTAGTAGGCCTTGATGGTGGGTTCCATCTCCAAGATGCCGTCGATGAGCCACGGCGGGAGCTCTTCACGGTCACCGCTGGGCGGAACCGTGCCGTATGGCGACTTCGCCGGCCAGACAGCCTCCTGGGCGACTACCTCGCGAACCTTGATCTCATCGTCAGTGACGTTCCATACCAGCAGGTCCTTCGCCAACGTGAGCGGACCGTCGTAGGTGCTCCGTATCTCGTCGTACATGTCCTGCCAGGTGTTCTCGTCGTTGAAGAAGTGATAGGCGACGGCCATTCGTGGCTTGACCATGCTGAACACCTTGCCTGCTGCGGCGGGTGGCGTGTGAACGCGTGACGACACCAGGGCTGCGTTCGCGCGATCCCAGCCCTGCAGATCGATGTTCTGCCGGATCGTCCCAAACGTTTCGTGGATCACGATATCGGCATCTTTGGCGTGCTCGATGAACCATGTGTTGGGGAAAGTGTCGCTCGAAAAGACGAACTTGCGGTTCTTCCATTGGAGGGAGAAGCTCACCGGCCCTGCAATGATGTGGATTGCGGGCCAGGCGGTGATCTTCACGCCGTTCTCCTCGTAGACCACGGAGAGCTCATCATGCGGAAACTCGGTCACTTCGATCTGCCCCGCCACTGTGGGGAGCCGGCCAGAACGCGTGGCGATATCCCAGGCATAGGATTTGATCTGTTGGTCCACGAAATTCTTCGTCCCCCAATCCGGATGGTCCTCGGGTGCGTCCGGGCCCCAGATTCGTGGTGCCTTCTGCCGACCCCCGACCCAGCCGCCAATGTGCCATGCAGCGAAATCGCCGACGTGATCCGAGTGGAGGTGGCCGACGAAGACCTTGTTGACGAGATCGTACGGGATCTCGAGCACGGAGAGGTTGGCGACCGCGCCCGTCCCGATGTCGAAGATGAACTTGTCCCCGTTCCCGAGCTCTACCAGCCAGCAAGCCGACGCCTGCGATTTCCGTTGGTTTGGCATGCCTGTCCCCAGGGAGATGACCCGCATCTCGTTCTTCCCGAGCTTCTCGGTATTCGGGTAGTAGGTCTTCCGGCCTTCCTCGTCCGCCGACGCGTCCGTGGCCAGGTCCGGTTGTTGGCCGCTGTCGCCTCGGTGCCAGCCATACGCATAGGCCGCGACTGCGAGCAGGAGAGCAGCGACCATGGCGACCGTCTTATTGATACCTTGCATCCTTGGATCCTCCTTGGTCACTTCAACGGGTTGGGAACGTCGAGCACGCCGTTGTCCTTCTTGTACTCGTTCCAGAGGGCGACCATTTCTTCGAGCTTGCCCGGTTGCTCGGCGCTGAGGTCGTGGAGCTCTGCCGGATCCTTGGAAAGGTCGAAGAGCTCCCAGTTGCCGGTGCCAAGCGGCTTGGGCAGCCAGACGATCTTCCAGTTCCCATCGAAGAAGCCCTTGAAGCTGAAGAGCTCGTAACCGACTCTACTGGCGCCTGCGTAGGCGGTCTCGCTCTTCCCCGCGAAGAGGTCCAGCACCGACTGGCCCTGCATTGGTAGAACCTTGCGACCGTTGATGGCGTCAGGCTTCGCGGCGCCCGCGACGTCGAGGAGGGTCGGCATGATGTCTCGCACGTGAACGAACGAGTGGTTCATTGCGCCAGGCTCGGCAGGCTGGCCCGGCACCTTGACCAACAACGGCGCCTTGATGCCCCCTTCGGTCGTATAGGCCTTGAACATGCGGCTTGGCGACATGCTGGCCTGAGCCCAGCCCGGTCCCATCTCGATGTAGGAGCCCGGAAGACCACGATTGACGAGGCTGTTGTCGAACGAGCCCAGGTACTCCTCGGTCTGACCAGGATACGCCGTGGGCAAAGATCCGTTGGCGCCGTTGTCCGACATGAAGACGATCATCGTGTTGTCGTACTCGCCGATCTCTTTGAGGTAGTCGAACACCCGCTCTATCTGCTCGTCCATGTAATCGACCATCGCCGCATACACTTCCATGTCCCGCGCAGCGAGTTCACGCTCCTCCGGGGACATGTCGTCCCAAGCTTTGACGGTCGGCAATCGGGGAAAGGGGACCGCTTCATTGGGCACGATGCCGAGCTTCTTCAAGCCCTGAAGCCTCTCCTGCCGAAGAGAGTCCCAACCTTGATCGTACTTGCCCTTGTACTTGTCGATGTACGCCTTGGGCGCATGCAACGGGTCATGAGGCGCGGTGTACGAGAGGTAGGCGAAAAAGGGCTGGTCATCCGCGCGCCCTTGCTCGATCCATTCGAGCATTCGATCCGTGTAGTACCGGGTCGAATAGAAGTCGTCGGCCAATGATTCGACTTCCTTCCCGTTCCGCTGGTAGACCATCGTCTCGGGCGGGCTGACCGGTTTGCGATCGTTCCAGTGACTGCCGCCGCCCGGCAGCAGAACGAACGTCTCTTCAAAGCCTCGCGCATGGGGGCTCGTGTTCTCGTCGAGGCCGAGGTGCCACTTGCCCGCCATGTACGTGTGGTACCCGGCTCGCTCGAGGACTTCGGGGAGGGCGGCCACCTCGAAGTTGAGATACCCGGCGTACCCAGGGATTCCGTCCATCTCGGGCGTAGTGAGCTCCCCCATCGTACCGAGGCCTGCGCGATGGTTGTCCATGCCGGACAGCAGGACCGACCGCGTCGGCGAGCAAGTGGGCAGCACGTGGAAGTTGCTGAGTTGCAGGCCTTCCCTCGCCAGCTCGTCGAGAGCCGGTGTCGCAATCTCTCCACCGAACGCGCCGAGGTCGGAGTACCCCATGTCATCGGCCACGATGAGCAGGATGTTGGGCTGCTTGGCGACCTCCGTCTTCGAGGTTGGCTTGCAGCCCGCCAAGGACCACGTAGCCATTGCGATGAGGACGATGGCCGCCACCGGCGTCCTGCTGCGTCGTGGGCTTCGGTTGCATGGAGTCATTTCACTTAACCCTTTCAAAAAGGGGACTGTCCCCTTTTTGTATTCTACACCGAGGCCGAAGGGAACGTTGTACGTGGGCTCTTCGATATCGAAGAACCAGATGAGCCCCTCCTGGAGCCACCGACTGTACAGAGTCCCTTGTCCTGGTCAAGACACAAGTGTATGCATTGGATGAGCTGTGCCTAGGAAGAAGCCCCTAACCAAGGACGACTGGCTTCGGGCAGCCATGGAAATGCTGCGCACGCGCGGCATCGGTGGCGTCCGTGTCCTCCCGCTCGCAAAAAACATGCACGTGAGCCGGGGAAGTTTCTATTGGCACTTCGAGAATCTGCAAGATCTCCAGGATTCGATGCTCGACTGGTGGGACCGGGAAATGACCGACAGTGTGATTCAGGTTTCCAATGAAGATCGTAGCAGCCCGCGGACACGCCTGATGGCCGTCGCGGAGGACGTCGTCCGTTTCCGCCGCAACAGGTACGACACAGCCATTCGCAGCTGGGCCGAGGGCGAGAAGAGAGCCGCCAAGTTTTTAAATCGCGTCGTCCGCAAGCGTCTGGACTACGTGACCAGCTTGTTCCGAGAGCTGGGTTTCTCGCCCGCCGAGGCACGTGCTCGGGGCGACCTCCTCGCCGTCTACATCATGAGCGAGGACTCGATTCTGGCGGACGAAACCCTGGAAACACGCTTGCGCCTGATGCGGCGCCAGATCCGTCTACTGACGAGTTAGGACAGAGCCGATGAAACACGCTCATCTCGAGCTCCTCTACACGTTGCAGCTCTCCAACGATACGTTCCTTGCCGACTTCGAGAGGTCCAATCACATCGTGCGACTTCGGTTCAAGTTCTATTCGCGCTCTTCACCGCGCCAGACGGTTGCTGCAAAGCGAGCGCGCAACTAAGCTCATCCCGAAATGAAGCATCGTCACAGCCGGGTTGGTTTCACGTTCGTCGTCGTCTTTGCTTGCGCGTGCGCCTCGAGAGGACCAGGCGCGAACGAGCCGTGCGCTCAGTACTCCGCCGACGACCGAGGTTTCAAGTTCAAGCCCCAACTGGCCAACGTCGAGGTCGAATGGTTCGAAGAGTGGACCTCGCGGTACGGTGAGACGCTTCCGGAGCCCTTGCCGCCGCAGAAGAACTGGCAGCATCCGGTCCTCTCGGATCGTTACGCCGGGACGATGCACGAGGACAGCTTTGCGACCGACGTGAGCCCGTTCCCCGGGCCGATCCCGGCGAATACCAAGGTGGGCTACTTCCATGTCCTCGAAAAGGGCAAGCGCCTGTCGGGCATGGCGCCACTCTTCACGTTTCTCGACGACGATACGGTCGTGACGATTTCGTTCGGCCGCGACGCGGCGACGTTGCTCGTCATCGACATCTCGGGGCAGCCGCCACGCGTCATCGATTCGGTCGACATTCCGGGACGCGGCTACAAGATGCGCCAGGTCGCTGGCAGCAAAGGAAGGCGCGGGGTGTTCCGGGATACATCAGGAGGTGCCTATTCGTACCTCGACGCGACCGGCGACGTCTACGTGCCCGGCGCCAATGATACGATCATTCGCATTCCGATCCGCGATCGACGCGTCGTCAAGGACGAGATGGTCTACATCAACCTCGGCATCTCAGTCGAGAAGGGCACCGTCGTGGAAGAGATTCTCGACAAGAAGCCCAAGGCCAACAAGCTCACCGCGATCATGCCCGATGCGGATGGGCGCGTGTGGTTCACCTCGAAGTTCGGCGTGGTCGGTGTAATTGATTCGCTCGGCGAAATGAGCGAGGACGGATGCCCGCCCGTTTACGCGGCGGCGATCCAGCTCTTTGCACTCGAGGAAAAGGCCCGAGAGCTCGTCGACCCACTACCCGAAGGCGCCGAGGAGTTTTTCGCGAAGGCGCGGATAGCCCGACAGGAGCAGAACCTCGACGATCTTCCGGCGCTTCGGGGCGAGTTCCGAAAGATGTTCCTGGGAAAGACCGACTTCGCCGAGCAGGTTCAGAACTCGTTTTCGGTCGGGCCGGATGGTGTCTACATCGTGTCGAACGTTGCCCTCTACAAGCTTCGGTTCAACGCGAAGAAGAAAAAGATCGAGCTCGACCCCAAGTGGCGAAAGACCTACGTCAAGGGCGACCTCGTTTACGACAACGACTTCAAGATCAAGCCCGGGCACCTCAACGACGGAAGCGGCACGACCCCGACGCTCATCGGGGATCGATTCGTCGCGATCGTCGATAACGGCCCCGAGTCGGTCCACTTGAACATCTTTCGGCAAGACGATGGCCGGCTCGTGAGCAAGTTGCCGCTCTTCGAGCCGGGGAAGGGCGCCGTGGAGAATTCCGTGGTGGCCTACAAAGACCATCTCATCGTCGGGAACACGTACGGCTACTACGACCCCTTCAAAGAGAACGACACTGCCGGTGGCATCATGCGCTTCGACTATGACGAGGCGAAGGGCGCTTACGTCGTGAAAAAGGGCTGGCCGGCCGCCGGCCACATCGACGCGAAGACCGCGACTCCGAAGCTCTCCACAGCCCGAGGATTGGTTTACGTTTATCAACGGGAAGACGATCCCACGAACGGCCACAACGACTGGGTCCTGACCGCGATCGACTTCCGCACTGGGTGGCGCGTCTTCAAGATCAAGGGCTACTTCAACAAGGGCGAGTTCGACGACAGCGTGAGCAAAATCGTCGAGCGCGCGGCCCTCGGGAAGGGCAACTACGACCGCAAGGTGTTCAACAACATCTGGGGCACGTTCACGTTCGGCCCCGACAACACGGTTTACCTGGGCGCGTATCGCGGGTTCTTGCGATTCTGGTCAGACACCGACATGCCGTAGGGCAGGTCCGGGTGACGCATCGAGGTCACTCCTGCTTCTCGTGGATCCCGTACTGCTTGTTGATCTCGTCGTACGTTGGCTGAAGCACCTTCTTCATATCGAGCTTGCCGCCGGAAATCGCGTCCGAGTAGGGAATCCTCGTAGCCGCGTCGGGCAGCTGCGGCTTCTCGGTGGCGGGCGGGGGCCAGACGTCTTCATCGACGACTGCCATGCGCACGCGAATCTCGTCCTTGGTGATGTTCCAGACCATGTAGTCGATAGAGAGACTCAGCGGACCGTCGTAGGTCGTCCGGATGCGATCGCTGATCGACGCCGTAGTGTCGAAGTCCTTGAAGAAGTGATAGGCGACGGCCATCCGCGGCTTGATGATCGACATCACCTTCCCGAATGCTTCAGGTGCGGTGTGGATCTGGGTGCCCACCGCTAGGGCGCTTTGCGGAGTGAACTTGAACTTCTCGATCATGTCCGGCACGGCGATGAAGCACTCATGAATCGCCAGGTCGGCGCCCTTCGCATACTTCGCGTACCACTTGTTCGGATAGGTATCCCCGCCAAACACGAATTTGAATCCGTTCCATTCGACGACGAAACTGACTGGACCATCTAGGGAGTGAATGGCGGGGAAGGACCGAATCGTCACCCCATTCTCTTGGTAGATGACTTCGTTCATGCCCATGTAGTCGAACTCGGTGACTTCCAGGTGGTATCCCCGAGGGTCAGTCAGTCCTTGGCGGCCATCGAGGTCCCAGGTGAGCGCCTTTCGCAAGTGGTCGAGCGCGTACTTCGTGCCTCTCTCGGGTGTTTCGCCGCTTGGTCCCCAAACCCGTAGCGGCTTTTGCCGGCCGGCCAACGCACCACCGACGAACAGAGCATCGAGGTCACCGAAGTGGTCGGTATG
>JBGUEF010000118.1:0-9157 GCA_041821485.1 Deltaproteobacteria bacterium | reverse complement strand
GATTCCCGACGAGCTCTACGAAAAGATGGTGCGCGCGCGCACATATCGCGCTGCCAACGCGCAGATGCGGCAGTTGGGGTTTGCGGGCGTCGACTTGGCGCTCCACCAGGACTACGAATCGGAACGAGACGGCGAAGTGATGGCGTACGCACGGGAGATCCTACAAGGGTATTCAGCGGCGAAGCTTCCGGAGAACTACGCGATGCTCGCAGGCTTTGGCCACGTCTTCGCACACCCCGTCGGCTACGCGGCCGGCTACTACAGCTACAAGTGGGCCGAGGTGCTCGACGCCGACGCCTTCACCCGCTTCAAGAAGGAAGGCATCACGAATCCGGAAGTCGGACGCGCGTTCCGGGACAGGATCCTATCCAAGGGGAACAGCGAAGAGCCGGAAAAGCTCTACCGGGACTTCATGGGCCGGAATCCGGAGCTCGGTCCGCTGCTGGAGCGCGCAGGGCTCGTGTAAGCGGGCTACTTCGCGACGGCGCGGAGGTCGACCGATACGGCGATCTCGTTCGCGACTTTCAGGCGAACGATCGACGGGACCGAGATATCATGGTCCTCGAGGTTCGCGGTGAACTCGGCTTTGATCTGAAGTGAGCCGTCGGACCAGTTCACAGTCCCCTTCGCGACGGCAGGCGTGGTGATTCCATGGGCGGTGAACTTGCCCTTCACCTGGACCTTGGTGTCCTTGTTCTTCTTGAGCTCTCTCGCGTCCTTCTTTCCCACGACCACTTCGGTGATCTCGAAGTGGATGTTCGGGTTCTTCTTGGCGTCGAGCCAGCCGTCGCCCTGAAGGTGTTCATCGCGGAGCTCGTTATCGGTGCGTAGAGAAACGACGGGCACCTTGAACGAGCCTGTGGTCTTCGTGATGTCTGCGGGGTCGACTGTGATGCTCCCCGTCACTTTCGAGCTCTTGCCCGTCATTGTCTCGAGTGGCGCATCCGAGACGAACGTCACGCGGCTCTTGCCATCGTTGCGTACGCGATAGGTCGTTGCGTCGGCGTGAGAGATCGCCGGAGCCGCCATACACACGGCCAGAATCAGGCTCACTCTGGTGGCGTTCTTCATCATTCGCTCGTTCCCCCTGCGTTTCAGTATGCCGATTTTGGACGCAAGCGACACCCCGGTATTCACGCCACTGCCACTATCGGCGCGGTCTCGTGGAACGTCCAATTCTCGTTGTCTCGTTCGGCGCGCCCGAGCTCCCACTCGTCGCGGAATAAGGCCACGATACGGTTGTCGCGGTCGAGCACGGCCATCGGAATTCGCTTGGCCTTCAGCTCGGCGCAGTCGGCTACGCCGTCGACCCAACGCGCATGCTGGTACGGAAGGAGATCGAAGGTCACCCGTGCGCCGTACTCGTGCTCGAGTCGAAACATGAGCACGTCGAACTGCAGGCGTCCTACCACGCCACACACTGGATCCTTCTCGCGCCCGGGCTCCATGAAGAGTTGAACCGTGCCTTCTTCTGAAAGCTCCTGTATTCCTTTTTGAAGCTGCTTGCGCTTGAGCGGGTCGAGCAGCTGCAAGCGCCCGAAGTGCTCAGGCGAGAATAACGGCACGGCGTCGAAGCTCATCGGCCCGTTCGTCGACAGCGTGTCGCCAATACGAAAGAGTCCCGGGTCGTACAGGCCGACGATGTCACCGGCGAACGCTTCCAAGACACTTTCGCGCTCTTGGGCGAAGAACTGTTCCGCGCGGTTGAGTCGAATACCTTTGCCGAGTCGGAAGTGGTGGACACGCATGCCTCCTTCGAACTTCCCGGAGCAGATCCGTGCGAACGCGATTCGGTCCCGGTGCGACGGGTCCATGTTGGCCTGCACCTTGAATACGAACGCGCTGAAGCGGTCGTCGCCGGGGCTGACGGTGACGTCACCCGTTGCTTCACGATCCCCGGGAGGGGGGCACAGGCCCTTGAACGCACGGAGGAAAGGCTCGACGCCGAAATTCGTGAGCGCGCTGCCGAAGAAGACGGGTGTGATCTCGCCCGCGAGGAACCGCTCTTCGTCCCAGTCCTCTCCCGCGCCGTCGAGGAGCTCGACCTCGTCGCGAAGCGTTTGAGCCGCCTCTTCGCCGAGGAGGGCGTCGAGCTCCGGGTCGTCGAGGCCGGTGACCTTCATCGCCGCTCGCTTGGATTGCCCCTCGGCCGAGCGTTCAAACCGAAGGACGAGCTTGTTGATGCGGTCGTAGACCCCTTGGAACAAATCGCCGCTTCCGATTGGCCAGGTGAAGGGCACTGTGCTCACGCCGAGCACCTCCTCCACTTCGCTCATCAGGGCGAAGGCGTCGCGGGCAGGACGATCCATCTTGTTGATGAACGTCACGACCGGGGTGTTGCGCATGCGGCACACGTGAAAGAGCTTGCGGGTCTGCTGCTCGACGCCTCTTGCGGCATCCAGGATCATGATCCCGCAATCGGCCGCCATGAGGGTTCTGTATGTGTCTTCGCTGAAATCGTTGTGGCCGGGCGTGTCGAGCAGGTTCCAGCGAATGTCGTCGTACTCGAACTGCAACACCGAAGTCGTGACCGAGATGCCACGTTGCTTTTCGAGGGCCATCCAATCGCTGACCGCGGACCGCTTCGCCTTGCGCGATTTAACCGCGCCGGCCGCATGAATGGCGCCTCCGTAAAGCAGAAGCTTCTCGGTCAATGTCGTCTTTCCGGCGTCTGGATGCGAGATGATCGCAAAGGTGCGCCGCCGCAGGTATTGATCTTGGCCCATGCCCGGGCGGCAAGATAGCCATTGTCGTCGGTTGCGCCAGTCAGCGAACGTGCTGTGATGGGCGCTGCCGATGGCAGGGCTGTTTCCAGAAATCGAACCTTACGACTCCGGGCGCCTTAAAGTCGATTCGGTTCATTCGGTTTACTACGAGCAGTGCGGCAATCCGGCGGGAAAGCCCGCCATTTTCGTCCACGGAGGTCCCGGTGGCGGGTCGAGCGCCGTGCACCGGCGGTTCTGGGACCCGGCCGTGTACCGCATCATCCTCTTCGATCAGCGAGGCTGCGGCCGCAGCACTCCCCATGCGGAGCTCCGGAACAATACGACCTGGGACCTGGTCGACGACATGGAGCGAATCCGCGAGCACCTCGGCATCGAGCGCTGGCAACTGTTCGGCGGCTCCTGGGGAAGCACGCTCTCCCTCGCGTACGCCGAGCAGCATCCCGAACGCGTCACCGACATGGTGCTGCGCGGCATCTTCCTCCTCCGCCGCCGGGAGATTCAATGGTACTACCAAGAAGGCGCGAGCCGGATCTTCCCCGAGGCTTGGCAGAAGTATCTAGAACCGATCCCCGAGGACGAGCGGGGCGACATGGTAGGCGCCTACTATCGCCGTCTGACGAGCAGTGACCGAGCCGAACGCATCCAAGCCGCGCGCGCGTGGAGCATGTGGGAAGGCAGCACGAGCAGGCTGCTCCCCGACCCTGAGCTCATCGAACACACGGGCGACGAAGCATTCGCCGAAGCATTCGCCCGCATCGAATGCCACTACTTCATCAACGGCGGCTTCTTCCAAGCAGAGGACCAGCTCCTCCAGCACATCGACCGGATCCAACACATCCCGGCCACCATCGTCCAAGGCCGCTACGACATCGTCTGCCCCGCCGAAAGCGCCTACCAGCTCCACCAAGCCTGGCCAAAAAGCACCCTCATCATCGCCCCCAACTCCGGCCACTCCGCCCTAGAACCAGAAATCACCCACCACCTGACAGCCGCGACAAGAGGACATTCTCCCACCCCTTAGCGGGAGAATTTTCGGTATTTTATTCGGTGGGGGATGTCGGCTGCGGTGCCAAGGCGGGCTTTGCGGTCGGCGGCGTAATCGGCGTAGGAGCCCTCGTGCCAGACGACTCGACTGTCGCCTTCGAAGGCTAGGATGTGAGTGCAGATGCGGTCTAGGTACCAGCGGTCATGGCTGATGATGAGCGCGCAGCCGGGGAAGCTCAAGATCGCCTCCTCTAACGAGCGAAGCGTTTCGACGTCGATGTCGTTGGTGGGCTCGTCGAGGAGCAGGACATTGCCGCCGCTCTTGAGGAGCTTGGCCAGGTGGACTCGGTTTCGTTCACCGCCGGAGAGGTTCTTCACCGGCTTCTGCTGATCGCTTCCGCGAAAATTGAACCAGCCGACGTAGGCGCGTGATTTTACCGTACCGCCGCCGACGTCGATCTCGTCGGCGCCGCCGGTGATCTCCTTGAAGACGTTGTTGCCGTCGCCCAGCGCGTCCCGGCTCTGGTCCACGTACGAGAGCGTCACGGTGTCGCCCACCGTGATCGACCCCGAGTCGGGCGTCTCTTCACCAACCAGCATCCGGAACAAGGTGGTCTTGCCTGCGCCGTTGGGCCCAACGATGCCGACGATCGCCCCTCGCGGCACCATGAAGCTCAGATCCTCGAACAGGAGCTTGTCGCCGTAGGCTTTGCTCACCCCATTGACTTCAAACACCTGCGTGCCGAGCCGCGGCCCCGGCGGAATACGAAGCTCGTTGGCGTCGCGGCGGGCCTTGGCCGCATCGGCGACCAGGCTCTCGAACGCGGTGATGCGCGCCTTGCTCTTGGCCTGCCTCGCCTTGGGCGACGAACGCACCCACTCGAGCTCCCGAGCGATCTTGCGCTTCCGAGAGCTGTCTTTCTTGTCTTCTTGGGCCAGCCGAGCGTCCTTGGCCTCGAGCCACTGAGAGTAGTTGCCCTGGAAAGGATACGCCTCACCGCGTTCGAGCTCGAGTATCCACTCCACGATCTCGTCCAAGAAGTACCGATCGTGGGTCACGAGGATCACGCAACCGGGATACTTCTGAAGATACCCCTGCAACCAGGCGACCGATTCGGCGTCGAGATGGTTGGTCGGCTCGTCGAGCAACAGGAGCTCGGGCTTCTCGAGCAACAGTCGGCAGAGCGCGACCCGGCGCTTCTCACCGCCGGAAAGCAATTTCGTGTCGGCATCCGCCGGCGGCAGGCGAAGCGCATCCATCGCGATCTCGAGGGTGCTCTCTAGATTCCAGCCGTCGGCGGCCTCGATCTTGTCCTGAAGCGCTCCCTGCTTGTCGAGCAGCTTGGCCATCTCGTCGTCGCTCATCGGCTCACCGAGCTTCATGCTGAGCTCGTCGAACTCGTCGAGAAGCCCCCGCACGGGAGCAACCCCTGCTTCGACCGCCTCCAGCACCGTCTTGGCGTCGCCGAGGTCCGGCTCCTGCGGCAGGTAGCCCACTCTCGCACCGGGACGAATCCAGGCCTCGCCGGTGAAGCTCTCGTCCACCCCCGCCATGATGCGAAGTAGCGAGGACTTTCCGGTCCCGTTAACACCGATGACCCCTATCTTCGCGTTCGGAAGGAACGAGAGATAGAGGTCTTCGATGATCTTCTTGTCCGGGGGATGAACTTTCGTAACCCCCTTCATCGTGAAGATAAAGTCTGCCATGAACTATCGAGCTGTGCGTCTCCTCGTGAGCCACATAGCAACGATGCCCAGTGCAATCCAACCGAACGAGGCGCTCTTGGCGGCGCTCACGCTGCAGCCATCGTAGGTACTGGTGTCGCCACTCGGTCCACCCTCCCCTTTGCCGGAACCCGGCGCACCCTCGGGTGCGAGGTCGATGGTGCCAGCCTCGAGGTCGAGCTCGGGAATGTCGGTTCGAATCAGTGCCGGCAACTGGCCGGTCAGCGTCTTGTTGGTCGTGCCCTCGAGCGCGGTGTTGCCCGCTGCAAAAGGCCTAGGTGCCGGGCCGCTAGGCGGACCGCCCCAGGTTCCACGCTGCGGATTCTCACACGCAATGTCGCCTTCCCAAGGATTCAACATCACGTATCGCCCCTGGAAGTTGTTGACACTCGACGCCTGTGCGCGCCGCTCCCCGAGCTGGCCTTTCTGATCAGGCATCCCTCGGCCGCCAACGATTGGACCAGCCGCGCGAAACACGAGGTCCTCATCGAGTCCGTCCTTGTCGTAGCGGTAGTGCAGACGTGTCAGCACGAAGCCATACGGCTGCCACGATGGACGGCGTTTACGCTGCGGCACGACGCCAGGAATATCGGAGTACGGATCCTGCTCGCCGGGCACGAGCACATCACCGCCGAGGGTCGCCAGCTCATCGGGCGTCAAAGGCGGCTCAGGACACGGATCGCAAGTCGTCGCGTCCCAAGCGTACTCCGTCACGACTGCGCCAGGGTTCTTCTCAGTCGTTCGCTCGAACAGCGCATCGTAAAATGCTCCGAAGCTCTTTCGAACGCTGTTCTCGACACGGATGTTGGTTGGAATCGAGGCGTTCTTGTAGTTGGCGACCTCGTAGCGCTGACCCTTGCCGAGGGTGTGCACGATCAAGTCCTGCTTCCCGGCGCTGTTGAGCAAACCTAGCCGCACCGGAAGCGTGAACGTCGGCGCGTCGTAGTGGAAACGAAGAGGGGAGAGAACCGCCTTCCCGTCACGGAACTTCACCTTCTTCGCGTCGACCTTCGCAACGAAGAACTTGGTGTTCTGCTCCACGTAAGGGCGCAAGAGCGCGTTGGCGCCCTTCGGAATGTTGTACTCGTTCTTGCGGAGCCACTTGTCTAGGCCGCCGGAATCCTTCGCGCTCAAGATGACGATGTCGTACTCGGCGACTTTGAACTGCGCTTCGATCGTCACGCCGTAGTCTTTCTTTGCATCCTCGTCTGCCGAAGACTTCATTCGCCGCGCCGACGGAGCCCCTGCCGCCATCTCGTACACGACCATCGGACGACACGGGTCCTGCTCCCAGTACTCGACGAGTCGCGGCGCCGCGAGCTTGTCGACGCGGGAGAAGATCTCCGGCGGCAAGGTCTTCACGTTCTCTTCCTGAAGAACGACCGGCACCGGAACGATCATGGCGAAATCTTCCGGTGGACCCTGGTAGTTGTTCTGCATCGACAGCACGGTTCGCGTGCCCTCGCGCATCATCACGACCATGGTCGCATTGTTGTAGAGGGACGCGTCGGCCCCACTCACGTAAAAACCACAGAACGCGCGCGACGTGGTCGGCCAAGCCATGGCCACGCACAGACCCAACACAGCGAATACTTGCTTCATAGATTGCTCCTCACTTGCCCTGGTAGACGCGTGAGCTCGCAATTTAGATCTATTGCACGAAAACCCGCGCGATTACGCCTAGATGACGCTGAGCTCGAGGCTAGTTCTTGATGTCGAGCAGCTCTACGTCGAAGACCAGCATCCCAGCGGGACGCCCTGGCCGGCCGCCGTATGCCAGCTCTTCCGGAATCCAAATCCGCCGCTTCTCTCCGACGACCATGAGCTGCAAGCCCTCGGTCCAGCCGGGGATGACCTGATTGAGACCGAACGTCGCTGGTGTGCCTCGCACGATCGAGCTGTCGAACATCTTCCCGTCCGTCGTCCATCCCGAGTAGTGCACGGTCACGACGCTCGTGGCGGTCGGATGATCTTTGCCCGTGCCCTTCGAGAGCACGCGCGACCCGATGCCGGACTCGGTCTTCTTCGCGTTCTTTGGAATCTTGGCGACGTCCTTGGGCGCGTCGGGCGGCTTGGGCGCTTCCTTGAAGCTGATCAGCTCGACGTCGAACACCAAGGTGCCGCGGGGTGGGCCCATGCCAGCATGCGGATCGGTCGGAGTTGCCTCGCCGTAGGCAAGGTCACCGGGGATCCAGAAACGGCGCTTCTCACCGGCGACCATCAACTGCACACCCTCGGTCCAGCCCTTGATCACTCGATTGAGCGGAAACTCTGCCGGCTTGCCGCGCTTCGTGGAGCTGTCGAACATGCGTCCGTCCGTCGTCCAGCCTGTGTAGTTGACGGTGACGATGTCTGCCTCGGCCGGGCGCTTGTCGCCCGTGCCTTCTTGCAACACGGTCCACGCAAGGCCCGACTCGCTGCTCTTGGCGTTCTCAGGCGCCGCAGCAACATCAGGAGGCGCTGGAATGCCAGCAGGCTCAACTGCCTTCGCTTCGATCGCTGCGGCGGCAGCCTCTTCCGCGGCGGCTTCGGCGGCTCCAGCTGTTTCGGCCGGTGCTTCCGAATCAGAGTCGGCCTCGCCCTCGGCAGGCGCGGGTGCGTTGCCCTTGCAGGCGGTCAGCGCGGCGGCCAGCGTCGCGCAACAAAGAAGGGTCCAGAGAGATTTCATCGGGGCGTGGTAGCCGACTGCGCGCGCGTTGTCTACTTCTCTAATTGCGGCGGCACGTCGCGGGTGGCGACGACCTCGACGACTTCGCCTTCGACTTCGATCACGTCTTGGGGGTCGCGGTGCGAGTCATTGTAACCGGGTGCATACACTTGTACGCGACCGGTCGCGATCTGGCGCTCGACCCAGGCGCGGACGATGCCGGCAATGACACGGCGGGTCGCCGGCATGACCATCGAAAGCCCGGCGATGTCGGTCAGGATGCCGGGCGTAATCAGCATCAAGCCGCCGATGAAAATCAGGAATCCATCGATGACGCCGTCCTTCGGCAGTTGCTGACGCGCCATCGCCTCCTGCCAGCGACGAAGGACCCTCAAGCCCTCGAGCCGCGCGAACCATGCGCCCACAGCGCCCGTCAGGAGCACCAAGCCGATGGTCGGCACGGGCCCGAGAATTCGCCCTATCGCGATCAAGAGATACAGCTCGACGAGCGGAACGACGGTGAATAACAGGAAAAGGCGGCCCACGAGACGAACCTAGGTCCGATCCCTGGCCCGCGCTAGCGTTCTGCCGTAAACCCGGCCGCATGAACACGCCGGCAGAGGGGTCGATGAGCCCGAAATGGGGACTGCGTTGCTTGTTGGGCGGCGCCCTGATGGGACTCGCAAACCTAGTCCCGGGTATCAGCGGCGGCACCATGCTTCTCGCAGCCGGAATCTATCCCCGGTTCATTCAGGCACTGGCCGACCTGAGCGGGCTCCGCCTACGGAAGGACTCGTTCATCGTCCTCGGTCTCGTAGGCGTTGCGGCGGCGGTCGCGATTCTCTTGGGTGCCGGCCCGGTCAAAGACGCCGTCGTCGAACACCGCTGGGCGATGTACAGCTTGTTCATCGGGCTGACGCTCGGGGGTGTTCCCGTGCTCTGGCAAATGGCGCGGCCGGCGACAAGCACGTTCTGGGTCGGCATGGGTGCGGGGCTCATCGTGATGGCCGGCTTGGCGTGGCTGCAGATCGATGGCGCGAGCTCGGGTGGGAGTCGCGAAGGCATTCCGATGATG
>JBGUEF010000117.1:0-9191 GCA_041821485.1 Deltaproteobacteria bacterium | reverse complement strand
ATCGTCCTCTGGGGGGCCACCGGTTTTACCGGGCGTCTCGTGGCGGACTACCTCGTGCGCAACTACCTCGGCGGCGAGAGCGGGCTTCGGCTCGCGCTTGCAGGGCGCAACAGAGAGAAGCTCGAGGGGATCGCCAACGAGGTGGGCGCGCCGCAGCTTCCGATCCTGGTCGGGGACAGCTTCGACGCCGAGTCGCTCAACGCCATTGCGTCGAAAGCGGAGGTCCTGATCACCACAGTCGGCCCATACGCCAAGTACGGCGCCGAGGTCGTCGCCGCCTGCGTGCGCAACGGAACCGACTACTGCGACCTCACCGGTGAGACTCAGTTCGTCCGGGCGATGATCGATGCGCACGAGGAGGAAGCGACGCGCACCGGCGCTCGGATCGTTCACTGCTGCGGCTTCGACTCGATTCCGTCCGACTTGGGCGCGCTCATGGTCCAAGACGCCTTCAAGGAACGGCACGGTCGGTATGCCCGCGAGGTCAAGATGGCCGCGGGCAAGATGAGCGGCACCTTCAGCGGCGGGACGTTTGCGAGCATGCTCAACGTGTTCGACGAGCTGAAGGAGAACCCGAGCCTTCGGAAGGTTTTTGGCAATCCCTACGCACTCAATCCCAAGGGCATCCGAGGTCCGGACAGGGGCGATCAGGCCAGTGTCCGCTACGACCAGCACCTCGGATGGACGAGCCCCTTCATCATGGCGGCGATCAACACGCGCATCGTGAGGCGAAGCCACGCTCTGATGGGCCTGCCCTGGGGAGAAGATTTTCGTTACTCCGAGGTGATGAGCACTGGCAAGGGTCCAAGGGGTTTCACCAGGGCGGTGGCCTTCGCAGGTGGCATTGCAGCCTTCATGGGTACGGTCGCTCTTCCCCTCACTCGACCGTTCGTGGTGAAGCGTCTCCCGTCACCGGGTGAAGGCCCGAGCGAGCAAGCGCGTGCCAAAGGCTATTTCAATACACGTCACGTTGCGATCGGCGACGGGCAAACGGTCCGCGGCCTCGTCGCCGACCAGCGCGACCCGGGCTATGGCTCCACCGCCGTCATGCTCTCCGAGTCGGCGTTGTGCCTCGCCTTCGATGGCGCTGAGCTCCAGGTAGAAGGCGGGATTCTCACCCCCGCCACGGCGATGGGAATGCGCCTGGTCGAACGCCTACGGGCGGCAGGCCTGACCTTCGAGATCCAGGGCTGACTCACCGGCGGTGAATGGAATACGTGCCAAGCGCCTTGGCAACGAGTCGATCGGATTCGAAGATCTCCGACTCGAGCACCGCCACGCGTGAGCCCTTGCGAATGACACGCGTGTCGCACACGAGGTCCCCTTCTCGCGCGCTCGAGAGGTAGACAATCTTGATCTCGATCGTCGCACAGCTCTCAGCCTTCTCGAGCAGCGGATAGAGAGCGCCGCCCATGCCCGTGTCCGCAAGCGCGTAGGCCACCGCGCCGTGCACCACCCCGTGCGGATTGAGGAGCTCGGCACGAATGGGAACTCGGCACCGGCTGGTACCCGGTTCGGCGGATTCAAACGTGAGGCCGATCAGATCGGCAAAGGGATGCGAAGGCCGCTTATGCTCGCTCATGCCCCGGGAGGGTGCCACAAGCCGGAGAATTGCGAAACACGGTCACGGTCACGGTCACGGTCACGGTCACGGTCACGGTCACGGTCACGGTCACTGGCACTGGCACTGTCACTGACGCTGACACTGACACTGACGCTGGCGCTGACACTGACACTGGCGCTGACACTGACGCTGACACTGGCACTGACGCTGACGCTGACTGAACCGTTGATCCCCTCCCCCCACTCCGATAAAACCACCCCCATGACCAACCCCCTCTACGACGTCGCCATCGTCGGCGCCGGACCCGCCGGTGCAACTTGTGCCTGGTACCTGGCCAAGCAAGACATCCGAGTCCTGCTCCTCGACAAGGCGAAGTTTCCCCGCGACAAGTTTTGCGGCGATGCCGTGATTCCGCGCGCGCAGCGGCACCTCAAACGCATGGGGGTGCTCGATCAAATGATCGAAGCGGGCGAGTGTTTGTTCACGACCTCCGGCGGCTTCGTGAGCCCTGCGGGAATCGAATGTCTCAGCGACTCCACGGAGAATCCGAGCGGGACGCCCATGTCGGTAAAGCGGATCATCATGGACGAGCGCATCGTTCGAGCGGCCCAGTCCGCAGGCGCCGAGCTCGTCGAGCAAGAAGCGATCGACAAGGTCGCGTTCGACGAGGGAGCGCGGACTTGGACCGCTCATTCAGGCAGCAAGAGCTTCCGCGCAAGGACGCTCGTCCTCGCGGATGGGGCCCATTCGAAGCTCGCTCGCTCACTGGGCATCGTTAAAGACAGTCCAGGCGCGATCTGCAGTCGCTCCTTCATAGAGGGCGGCACACACTCCTTCGAGACCGACGGCATTTGCTACATGGAGCGGGATCTCTTGCCGGGGTACGCAGCGATCTTCCGTCACCCGAACGATGAGCTGAACTTCTGCACCTACATCATTCCGGGCGGCAAGGCCGTGCCGTCCGACCTGAAGGCTCTGCACCAGGGGCTGCTCGATCAGAACAGCATCGTTCGCAGGCACCTAGGGTCGGGCTACAAGATCGAGCCCATGAAGGGCGCGTGGTTGCGGCTCGGCGGCATCCCCAAGAGCTACGCAGACAATCTGCTGATCATCGGCGATGCTGCAGGGCACATTGACCCGCTCACCGGTGAAGGCATTCAGTTCGCGATGGAAGGCGCGGAAAAAGCAGCCGAGACTTTGATCGAGGCATTCCGGGTCGGGCGATTCGACGAGCGGTTTCTCTCCGCCTACCAGGACAAATGGCACAAGGAGTTCGGCAGCAAGTTTGGGCTCGCCGAGAAAGCTTCTCTGTTGATGGCGCGCTACCCGGAGCTGGTCGATTCGATGGCGAAGGTCGCAAACGAGCGTGACGACGAGTTCTTCTTCGCCTGGGCCGACATCATGATGGGCGAGGCTCCATGGAGCGCCTTTCTGAGGCCGAAGCTAGCGATTCCCATGGCCGCCGCCGCGGTTCGCGAGCTGTGGACTCAACGCTTCTCGCCCTCTCGACGGCGGGTCGCGGCGACTGGCGCATGAGCTAGGATTCTCTTTCCTGGTCATGCGGTACGAAGGAAAGATTTACCGGCCTCCGAGCGAGGCCGACTCGTACATCCTGCAGGCGACCATCGGTTGCTCGTGGAACCACTGCACCTATTGTGACATGTACCGGGACAAGGCGTTCCGAGTTCGCGATCTCGACGAGACGCTGGCTGACATTCGGACGGCGGCCAAGAGCTTTGGCGAGAACGTCACGAAGGTGTTCGTCGCCGATGGCGATGCGCTCGTTCTAGACCTCCGCCACTGGGAAGCGATTCTGCCCGCGTGCCACGATGCGTTTCCGCGAATGAAGCGCGTCAGCGCATACGCCACGGCCGTGAACATCAACGAAAAGAGCGACGCCGAGTTGAAGCGACTTCGCGAGCTCGGCCTGTCTCTACTCTACATGGGCCCCGAAACCGGTGACGATGTGACCTTCAAGCGCATTGCCAAGGGCTCCAACTTCGATGAGCACGTCGAGGCAGCCCGGCGCGCGCACGAGGCGGGGATGAAGGTATCCGCGATCTTCTTGCTGGGTGCGGGCGGTACCGAACGATCCAGAGAGCACGCCGAAGGGTCAGCCAGGTTGATCAGCGCGATGGACCCGGAGTTCGTGTCGGCCCTGACGCTGACCATCATTCCGGGCACCCCGATCGCCAAGATGCAGGCTACCGGAAAGTTCACCCTGCCGTCAGTGGCTCGCATGCTCGAGGAGCTCCGCACCATGGTGGCCGCGGCGTCCCCCACCGACGCGATATTCCGAACCAACCACGCATCGAACTATTTGCCCCTGGCGGGCAGGCTTCCGCAAGATCGGGACCGCATCGTGGAGGCGCTCGACAAGGCGCTATCGGGTGAAATTGCGCTCCGACCCGAATGGTCGCGAGGCCTCTGAACACCCTTGGCGGTTGCGCGCCGCCCCACAATGGCCTTATGACTCGCCCCTATGACGATGACGCGAAAGCTGGGGATTGCGCTGGCGGTGCTCGTGGCACTGCTCTTCGCAGGGACGCTCTACTACTTCATGCCTCGGGCGACCAAGGTCCTGGTTACAGGAACCGAGGTCAAGCGGATGGACACCAAGGACTCTGCGACTGGTGACCACCGGAGCCGTGACGTTCGCTTCATCTACGCGACGGAACAGAAGAGCAAGGAGGCGCTGGTATTCCGCAACGAGGACAACGGCTGGTACTTCAAGTTCGACTCGGGAGACATCGCGGCCGAGGCCTCAAAGCTCGCCAAGAACGAAGTCGATGAGACGGCGCTGCTCAGGTACTACGGCCTGCGCATCGCGATCCTGGACTCCTACCCGAATGTCCTTTCCTTAAAGGAAGTCGAGTCCGACTACGTGTACGTGCCCTGGGTCAACATGGTGATCTTGATCGTACTGTTGATCCTGTTCATTTGGGCCGGCGTCAAAATCCGCCACGTGTTCAGCGCGGCTAAGGCCAAGTTGAGCAAGAGGCCTGATGCCTCATAGATCGAAGCGTTGGCAGTAGCCCGATAGACGATCTCGAACCCCCTCGGCGCTGAGCCCGAAACCTTCAGGGCTGTGAATGTGGATGTCCCTGGGCTTGCGGCTCTCCGCATCCAGCATCGCGTGCATCGCCGTGCGGGCCTGCTCGCTGAGCTCCATCCCGAGGTCGCGATAGGCGCGGGCCATCGCGCCAATCGGATCACTCCGCACGTCGACGTGACGTAAGTGCGCCACTCGGCCCGAAGCCAAACCATCGACAATCTTGACGGCGCGTTCGAGCGATCCGGGCAGATAGCTGTTCATCAGCTCTGGGCCGAGCGCGCGCGGATCGACGTCGTCGCTGAAGAGCGCGCGGGTGTACGCGTAGAGGCTGCACAGGGAGCTCATCGTCGCGGCTGGATCACGATGGGTGAATACGAAGCGCGCGTCGGGGAAGAGCTCGAGGATCGTATCGAGGAACACCGAGTGGGTGGGATCCTTGAGCGCAAACCGAATGCCGTGCGGCCGGTGGAACTGAACCAGCTGAAGCTGTTGCCGGTACTGCCCATACGCGACGCGAGCGTCTTGCCCTTGCAGCCACTCGACGTAGCTAGGCACTCGATACTGGACGTTGTACTGCAAAGTGCGGAAGACGTTTGTGAAGAGCGCGACACATTCCTCTGGCTCGTGCGCACCCATCGGATGAATGGCCTCGTAGTTTGGAGAAATGGCCTCGAGTTGCTTGAGTACGTGGGCGAGCTCTTCCGCTCGGCCGTCTTTGCCAGTCTTGGGCGGAACCGGATACATGCTCTCCCAGTACGGCATCGTCCGTGTGTCGGGGTCCTGCGCGAGCAGCCGGTGAACGAACGTGGTGCCTGTGCGCATCCAACCGATCAGGAAGATCGGAGGCGGGATCTGAGCATCGAGAATTTCCGGTGTCTCGCGAATCGCCTGCTCGATCAACAGGTGTTGCCCGGCCATGCGGAGGCAATCCATCTGCGCGGCAATCCGACCCGAAAAGCTCAGCTGAGCGTCTTCTCGCACTGAGTGCAAGAGCGCTTCGAGCGCAGCCAAGGTTTCCGGCCTCGGATCCCCGACTCCCAGATTCTTGCGTTTGGCTTTCTCGAACCATGCTTCAGCCGACGGCGTTCCGAAGCTCGGAAGCACCCGGCCTACGCGATTGGTCGCTCGATACCACCACGGCTGCGCGTTGCGTGCGGTGGTGAATTGCTCCACGCGAAGAGGCTTCTGGCGCTCGGATCCCATCTCGTTTTCTCGCTCGGCCCGTTCTTAGCACGTCAACCGGAAGCCACGGCAAGCGCATCAAGGAGCACCTGCCGATCGTGTTCGTCTTCGTAGGGGAGCTGCTGGAGGAAGCGTTCGGGGTCAAAATCGGGAGCGACCTCGCGAAGCGCAGCGACGCTCTCAGCGATCTCTTTGGCATCACCCAGCGCGCTGGCAGCGGCAACTTGGAAGCCCCGCTCACGCACCCGCGGCGCGCGGATATTCTGCAGCGCATCGAGTGCCTCCCGGTGACGCCCCTGATGAAAAAGCGTGCGCGCCAGGTGCGACCAATAGCGAGGCGGGTGATAAGGATTGAGTCGCATGGCCTTGCGCACCCAGCCTTCGGCTTCCTCTGACCGGCCGGCGAAGGAAAGGAGCTCGCCCATCGCGCATACCGAGCGATCGTCGTTTGGGTTGAGGAAGAGACCTTGCTCCTGGTACCGAATCGCGCGCTGGAGGTTTCTTCGCATGAGCGAGGTCTGCGCCAAGATCCGAAGGCATTCGCTGTCCGATGGATCGAGCTCTAGACCACGCTCGGCGGCGACCTGCGCCGCATCGAGGAGCGCATCGTACTCGTCGGGCCGGAACCCCATCGCCTGCCCCAGCCCGCATGCGAGCCAGGCATGCGCCGTCGCATACTCCGGATCCCTCGTGACCGCTTGTTCGAACATCTCGATAGCAGCACGGCAATCCTCGCGGGTGTACCGGTGGTGATGCTCCTTGCCGCGAAGCACGAAGTCATAGGCATCCAAGCGCTCTGGTGGCGCGCGCCGGGCTTTGGCGAGGCGGGCCGCCTCTACCCGTCCGGCCAGCGTCGCCACAATCGTCGACGAAAGCTCATCTTGTACGACAAAGACGTCCTCGATCTCGCGGTCGAAACGGTGCGCCCACAAGGTCGACCCTGCCTGGGGATCGAGGAGCTGGACGCTGATGCGCACGCGGTTGCCCGCCCGCCGAACGCTGCCACGAACGAGAAACTGAGCGCCGAGCTCCGCCGCCGCGTCGTGGTCGGACACTTTGCGGTCCCGATACGCGAAGCTAGAGCCACGTGAAATGACCATCAGCGTGCTGAAGTGTGAAAGAGCCGTGATGATGTCTTCGACAATTCCGTCGACAAAGTAGCCGTCATCGGGGCCGGAGAGATTCTCGAATGGAAGCACCGCAACCGTGGGCAGCTCATGCACTCCGGAAACGGCCGCAACCGCCGGAGCGACTGTTACTGTTTGCGTCACCGCGGCGCTCCCGGCGCGGATCCGCTCGTAGATGTCACGAGTTTCTGCGCTTGGCTCCGTGCTGAGCTCCCGATCGAGCGCTTCGCTCAAGAACTGATACTGCCGAAGCGCGTCCGATCGACGTCCGATTCGCTCGAAGAGCTCCATGAGATGCCGGTGGGCGGGCTCGCAAGCTGGGTCCATGGCGATACGGCGGTTGAGGACATCGACCGCTTCATCGGCGCGCTCGAGGGCGGCGAGCTTGAATGCCAGCCGTTCGATCGCGTCGCAGGCCATCCTTCGAAACTGATGCTGTGCACCGAGGAGCCATTCGTCGTAGAGCGCCTCCCGCAGGACGAGGCCGTCCAGGAGATCATCGCGGTACAACTCCATGCACCGAGCGAGCTCGCCAACATCCTCACTCCGTGCGAGCCGATTGAACTCGCGGGCGTCGACCGAGCACTGCTCCAAATCGAGCGCCAGTGCTTCGCCCGTCGAGGAGATCAGAGGACCGAACGAGCGGCGAATCTTCGAGAGCGCCTGCCGGAGATTGTGCCGCGCCCGCTCATCGCCCGTCTCGCTCCACAGGAGCGACGCCAGCTGCTCGCGGCTGTGGGGGCGAGCGCTTTCGACCGCCAGATACCCCAGCAATCCTTGGATTTTCTTGCCGGTGACCTCGAGGGCCGTCCCGTCCGACCACTGAGCGTCGAAGGGGCCGAGCACATTGAGGCGAAGGGTCCTGCTCATCCTGGACGGATTATAGACGAAGAATAGACGCCTCATAGCTTTCGCTCTGACGCTCGATAAACGGCGGCCACCGATGATGGAGATGTCCCCAACGGGACTCACCACAAAAGGAGACCGCCATGACCGCCGAACACCAAGCCCCGTCCACCCACTCCGCCGTCCTCCCAGCCAACGTTCAAGCCGCCCGCGCCTGGGGCGCTGGGGGCGAGAAATATGACGAAATCAGCCGAGGAATCGCCGACGCCATCGAGCACGCCGTCGACGCACTCGATCCGCAGCCCCGTGAGCGCATTCTCGACGTCGCGACAGGTACAGGCTGGGCGGCGCGCAGTATCGCAGCGCGCGGCGCCATCGTCACCGGCGTCGACTTGGGCGCCGAAGTGATCGAGGCCGCAAGACAGCTCAGCGCTGGCATCGACTTTCGCATCGGCGACGCAGAGGCCCTGCCCTTCCCCGACAACCACTTCGATGCGGTGATTTCCACATTCGGCGTGATGTTCGCACGGGACCCAGAAGCTGTTGCCGCGGAGCTCGCTCGCGTGGTGCGCCCTGGCGGCCGAATCTCACTCGCCAACTGGGCGAACGAAGGAAGCGTGCATGAGATGTTCAAGCTGATTGGTTCGCACAAGCCGGCGGGTCAGAACCCGGCCCCCTCGCCGTTCGAGTGGGGTAAGACCGCCAGGGTCCTCGAATTGCTCGGCGGCCACTTCGACGTGGAGTTCGAGGTAGGCACCTCTTTCTTCCGGCCCGAGAGCGCGGAGCACGCGTGGGCGACGTTCTCCACCGGATTCGGACCCGTCGTCACGCTGCTCGACGTGCTCGATGAAGAAAAGGCCGCAGCCCTCGAAGCCGACTTCATCGCGTTTCACGAGACGGCCCGGACGCACTCCGGGATCGTCGTGCATCGCCCCTACGTGATCGCCAAGGCCACCCGCGTCAGCGAAAGCAAGAGGGCGTCATGAGCCTCGAGCTCATGACGCGCACGCGAAGCCACGACGTGAGTGGGTTTGGCGTGTTCTCGCACGGCGACGCGGGCCAAGCGCACGTCATGGCGCACCGCATGCTGGACGAGGGGCGTCATGAGCTCGGCCATCGGCTTCTCGGCGCATGGCTCGAGGGTCGTGCCGGAAGCGGAAGCGACTGGACGCACCTGCAATGGCACATGGCGACCTTCGAAATCGCCGTCGGACAGTGGGAAGCCGCCTTGAAGCGATTCGAAAACCATATCCTCCCTGTCGCCACCCATACCTGCGACGCACTGACGGACGCGCCAGCAATGCTGTGGCGGCTGCAGCTGGCAGCGCCGCGACCCGTGACCTTGCCGTGGGAGCCGGTGCGCGCCACCGCCGTGCACCGGCTCACCCACCCAAGCGGCCCTTACGTCGAGCTTCAT
>JBGUEF010000116.1:3206-9191 GCA_041821485.1 Deltaproteobacteria bacterium | reverse complement strand
TCTCTTCGGACGGCCAAGCCGCGAAGAAAGAATAGCGTCCGTCGTGCGACTCGCTTCGATTCGAATCCAGCCAGGCAAAGCCGGGCTCGGCGCTTAGACGTCGCGCGACGGACAGCTCATCGATCGAGGCGACGCGTTCGGCCCACACTGCGCTTCTCTACTTGCTCGCCCTCCGGCGGTAAAGCAACCTCACGCCGTGCTCGGTCGAATAGTCTTGCTTGGATTGCTCTGCATGGCGGCCTTTGCGTGCAAAGAGTCCTCCGCGCGCTTCGTGTTCGAAGCCGGCATCGTGGATGGCCAGAACGGCAACCCTGCGGCCGGGACCGACGCCACGACCCTCCGAATCGGCATCCAAGAGGGCGAGCTTCCGGCCCAGGAGTACGAATACCCGATCACCGACGGGGACTTCGACGCCTTGCTGGAGTTCGCCTTGTTCACCAGACCCACCCGCATCCGAGTCGAGATCGAAGGAGAGACCACCGAGCTTCTAACCGCTCCACCGGCGTTCGTGCCCGCGGTGAGCGACGGCATCCTCCGCGTCGTGACCGCAGCTCCGTCTTCCTGCGAGCGCGTGACCTTCGATCTGTTGGAAGCGCCGCGCGCGTTCTTCGGCATGGTGCAGTCCGGCACATTCGCCTTCGTCGTCGGGGGCACCGGCCCATCCGAGGAGCAGGTCGAGTTCCTCGATTTACTCGAGTGGGAGTCGCGCCTGTTCCTCGAGGACATCGTACTCGCGGACCTGGGAGCGACGCGCGCGGCCTCGATCGACGAGGCCGAGATTCTGGTCCTGCCCAGCAACACGGGGCCTTTCATTTTCAACATGTTCGACGTCACCCGCCGCATCACACCGGTGGAGCTTCACAACGGGGCAACGACGCGGTCTGCGCTCGTTTCGATTCCCGGCGTCGGGGCGATGGTCATCGGCGGTGAATTCGCCGGCGAAGCTCAATCGGCGGTGACCCTGGTCGGACCTGGTGGTGACGTGACTTCCCTACATTTGAGTAAGGGGAGGTCGGGCCCTGCTGCGACTGCGCTCGGTACCGACGTCTTGGTCGTCGGTGGTGACGCCCAGGGTACCGCCGAGGTTCTCATCGATGGCGCTGCAGTGGGGCAGCCCGTGGCGGGCGTAATGGACGGAGTCCGCGAAGCGGGTCTCCTCGTTGGAGACGGCGAGAGCCGTGCCCTTTGGATGGGCGGCACCAACGCCGCGGACATCCTGCGACAAGACACGATCCGCTTCGATGGCTGTCCGAACCGCTGTGTGTCGGCCGCCGGTCCGCAGTGGACGACGGCCCGCCTGGACGCACTTCAACCCGCCCAAAGCGAGCTCGTCATCGGCGGCGATGGCTCGCAACTCGTCGACGAAGTTCGCTGGAACGGCGCCGATGTCGAGATCCAGCAGCTTCTACAGCTGGACGTTCCCCGAGCCGGGGCGGGTGGCATCGTGCTGGAGAGCGGCGCGTTCATTGTGGCGGGCGGTGATGATGGCGTGAGCATTCGGGAGGATTTCGAGTTCTGCGTTCCCGCTTCGCTCGAACCCCTATAGAAGGATGGGGCGGTGCCCCCCGAACCTGATATCCTGGAAATTCCCGGGCAGATGTTACGCAAGCTGGAGAAGTACGAGGTCCTCGACGAGATTGGCCACGGCGGAATGGCTACGGTCTACCGGGCGCGCGACAGCTCGCTCGACCGATTCGTCGCGCTCAAGGTGCTGCATCCGCATCTGCAAAGAACGAGCGAAGCTCGAGCCAGGTTCACCCGCGAGGCAAAGAGCGTGGCCAGGCTGCGGCATCCCCACATCCTCGAGATCTACGACTACAGCGGCGAGGCGTCGGACGAGACGTACATTGCGGCGGAGCTTCTCACCGGCCCAACGCTGAAGGACTTCGTCCTCGATCACAAAGAGGTGCCACCTGAGATCGCAGTCTGCATCGCGCTTCAGCTCGCCGAGGCTCTAGGCGCGGCGCACGCCAAAGGCATCATCCATCGCGACGTGAAGCCGGAGAACGTCCTGATTCATGAAGACCGCTGCGTGAAGCTCACCGACTTCGGCATCGCGCATATGGTCGACACCCATGCGTTCACTGTGACCGGCCAAATCCTCGGTTCCCCAGGCCACATGGCGCCTGAGCAAGTCGAGGGCGGAACCTGCGACGCGCGGAGCGACGTCTTTTCACTCGGGACGGTGCTCTACTTTTGCGCGACCGGCCGCCTGCCCTTCATCGGCCGCAATCCCCATCATTTGTTGAAGCTCCTACTTGGGGGCGAGTACCCGGACCCGCTTCGTTTGCGCCCCAGTATCGGAGAAGACCTGGCGGGAATCATCAACAAGACGCTCGCTCGCGAACCCGCTGACCGGTATCAGAGTGCTGGCGAGATGGCCCAGGATTTGCGCGCTTTCCTGGTCGAGATGGGCATCGACGACCCGGACGAGCTTCTTGCCCGGTACTTGGCCAACCCCGAGGAGGTGTCCGGGGAGCTGCATGAGCGGTCGCTTCAAAGGCTTCTCGAGATCGGCACATCGGCGGCGAAGAGGGGAGACGTCGCGAAAGCACAGGCCGCGTTGAGCCGTGCGCTGGCGCTCGACGACGGGAATGACCAAGCCCTCACGCTGCTGGGCTCCCTCGGCCGCCGTCGTCGCCGCAACACGCTGATCACGATTGTCGTGTCGGGGCTCGTACTGGTGATGGCGGGCGTCGGCTATGCGGCCTGGCTTCGAGGTGAAGCCGAAACCGCGGCGATCGGCGGAGGCGACCCCGCAGGGGAGGCGGAGGGACCCGAGGGGTTGCCCCAGGTGCCGGCCGAGCGGCCGAGTGAGCCGGACACTGAAGAGCCGGCCGCCGCGAAAGAAGACACGGTCGAGGAAGCGGAGCCTAGCGGACCGCGTTGGGTGGTCTTCAAACCCAGCCCTCCCAATGTGTCGATCAGTGTGGACGGCGGCCCACTCAAACCGTACGGGCCTGACTTTCAGCGCGTCCGGCTCAAAGTCGGTAGCCACACGTTTCGTTTCGTCGGTGCTGAGGACTGTTGTGAGGAGCGCGTGGTTCGCAGACGGATCCCAGCCGGCGCTCGGGACTTCGAGCTATCGGTGAAGCTCCGCTACCGGCCCGCGAGGCTTTATCTCAAGGGACCCGCCCCCGCCGACACGGCCGTCCGGATCACGCTTCCTGGCAATCGTCGCGTGACAGGGCGAATCCGGGAGATCCTCCGGATCCCCATGAGCTCGCTCCAAGCCTCCGCACAGGTCCAGATCAGCGCGCCGGGCTATCGAGCTCACGAGAGCGTCGTGCAGCTTCGCGCCGGCGGCGATTTGACCGAGCACTCCTTCGCGCTTGAGAGGCAAGTCGAAACCCCGTAGAACCCGCCTAGAGTGATGCGGCGCACCGCACTTTCCGGCTTGGTGTTCGTGCTGATGGCTGCGTTTGCGCTGCCGGTCGCGGCCGATGAGCTATCGGATTTCGAGTCGGCCCGGCGCCAGTACGACAAGCAGAACTATGCCAAGGCCGCCAGAGGCCTGGAGTCGCTCGTCGGTGGGGTCGTTCCCCGGGCTTCCAACTCGGTCGTGCGTCTCGAAGCCCGAAAATACCTGGGAGCGACGTACCTTTTTCTAGGCAAGGACGAGGCCGCTCGCGAGCAATTTCGATCGCTGCTCGAAGAGGACCTGGACTACGAGATCGATCCGGTCGCCTTTCCAGAGGCCGTCGTGCAGACCTTTCAAGAGGTCAAAAGAGAGGTTTCCGCGGAGCGCGCACGCAAAGATGCCCTCGAGGCCGCGCGCCGACAGCGGGAGCGCTCCAATGAAGTCGAGGACCTGATCCGTCAGCAGCAGCGGATCGAGACGCTCGAAGAGCTGGCCGCCGTCGAGACCGTGGAGAAAGTGAACTCCCGCTGGATTGCCGCGCTCCCCTTCGGCATCGGCCAGTTTCAAAACGAGGATCGCGGGCTCGGGATCATGTTCGCCGTGACCGAAAGCGCCTTCCTGGCTGCGTCCATCGCAACGTTCATCGGTCACAATTCTCTGCGCGACGAGAATCCGGCGCCGAGCGAGATCGAGCGTGCAACACGAGTGGAAAAGGCGCTTCGCATCGGCAACTGGGTGAGCGTCGGCGCGCTCTTGAGCTTCTACGTGGCGGGGGTCGTCGAGGCCGAAGTCCGTTTCAAGCCCGTCATTCGGACCACCCGAAAGCGTGAATTGCCCGATGATACCAAGACCCCGCCCCAGACGACTGGCCCTCAAATTCGGCTTGAACTGGGCCTCACCGGCGGCAAAATGCGCCTCGATTTTTAGCCCTGTAGTCAAGATGCGACTGATAGTTTTCTTATCGATATTTGCGGTGGCCTGCACGAGCTCTGGGAGCACGGATGGCGCTCCGTCTCTGCCCAACTGCGATGACCACGTCGTCGACCCGGACGGTCCGCCCAAGAACCCCTTCCTCGCCGATTCGATCTACGGGATCCCGCACGGGGACTCAGCCCAGCAAGATTCGACCAAGCTCGCTGGCCCCACCGGCCCCACCAAGACGCTCAGCGACGACGAGCGCAACTACCAGCAGATCGGTCCGGGTCATTTTGGAATCTACATCTCTAGCCAGTACGAGGACTGCCGGCGGGTGATTTGGAGCAACGGTGCCGATCGCATCGCAAAGCTCGATCATGCCAGCTTCGAGGTGCTGACAGAGTTTCCCGTCAAGCCCATGGATGAATGGCCAACGGACGAGGACATCGACGCGGCGATTGCGAAGCTCGATGAGCTGAACTGCGATGAAGGAGTCGACTCGCCTGACTGCGTGGAACTACAGACGGTCGCTCTTCAACTGGCGTCCAAATACCTCACCGGTCTCGATGGCGTGTACGGCATGCTCGACAAAGACAACACGCTCTACGTTGGCGGCAGCCAACAAGTGGTCGCCTACGGAGATGCGGAGGCCGGTAATCCCGACTCCGAGATCGAGGTCAAGCGAACCTGGGACATCCCCGACGACGGCAGCGTTCCGGGCAACCTCGTGGGCTTCAACATGACCTTCGACGGCTGGATCATCATGGTCACCGACCTGGGCGCATTGGTCGCGATGAGCCGTGATTTCCAAGAAATTCGCACTGTGATGCTCAATTTCAGCGACGAAGCTCCGGCCTACAACGCCTGGGTGGATACCCTGGGGCTCCGCGGCCAGTACTGGGTGCGCAATCCCATGGCCGTCGATGACGACGGGTCGATCTACGTTGCAAGTGCCGACCATATGCATCGCGTGATGTGGTTGGAGGATGAGGAAGCCTTCTCGCTCAGCGAAGCGGACGGCGCGTGGACTGTGCAGTACTCCAATATCCGCGATGACGTCGCGGGCGAGGGGGGACTCGGCACAGGCGCGACTCCGAGCCTCATTGGTTTCGGCGACGACGAAGACAAGTTCGTCGTGATCACCGACGGCGACCCTCTCATGAACATGACCTATTTTCGGGGGTTCACCTCGATCAGGAGGGGCGGATCATCTATGGTAACCCCTTCGGCAAGCTGCGCCTGGATGTGAACTGAAAAACCAAGTGATCTCATAAGCTTAGGTGCCGGCCGCAAATCGCTGAACACTTCGCTTGACAGCGGGGCTTTCGCGCCTATCATTCGCTCCCTTCGACGCACGGGGAAGTTGCGCGCGCTCGAGGAATTGCACGTTTTTTCGGATAGTTATGCCAACGATCAACCAGCTCGTCCGCAAGGGACGGAAAAAGATCAAATCCAAAACGGACTCGCCCGCGCTCCAGCGCTGCCCGCAGAAGCGTGGTGTGTGCGTCCGTGTTTATACAACTACGCCGAAGAAGCCGAACTCCGCGCTTCGTAAGGTCGCTCGTGTACGCCTCTCGAATGGCATCGAATCGACCACGTACATTCCCGGCGAAGGACACAATCTTCAGGAGCACTCTGTCGTGCTCATTCGTGGCGGCCGAGTGAAGGATCTTCCCGGCGTCCGTTATCACGTCGTTCGCGGCACGCTC
>JBGUEF010000116.1:0-3196 GCA_041821485.1 Deltaproteobacteria bacterium | reverse complement strand
ACCGGTGCGGCTGGCCCGTCCAACACCAACAAGGCAAACCGCGTCAACAAGCGGTCCAAGTACGGCGTCAAGCGCCCGAAAAACTAAGAAGACCAAGTCATGAGTCGTCGATTCAGCGCAGCCAAGAGGCAAATCATCCCGGACGCCAAGTATGGCGACGAACTCGTGGCGAAGTTCGTCAACTCACTCATGCTCGGAGGCAAGCGGTCCACCGCTGAAAAGTGCCTCTACGGCGCCTTCAACATCATCGAGGAGCGGTTCAAGGACGAGCCCCTCGACGTGTTCAAAAAGGCACTCGAGGCCGTCAAGCCTCGCGTCGAGGTCAAGAGCCGCCGTGTTGGTGGCGCAACGTACCAGGTGCCCGTCGAGGTTCGCTCGGAACGCCGCAACGCGCTCGCGATGCGATGGCTGGTTCACTACTCGAGGGCGCGTGGCGAGAAGTCGATGCAGGAGCGCCTCGCTGGGGAGCTCGTCGAGGCCTCGCAGGGCCGTGGCAATGCGGTGAAGAAGCGGGAAGACACCCACAAGATGGCCGACGCGAACAAGGCGTTCGCCCATTACCGCTGGTAGGAACTTTTTGGCGTCTGGGAAGGTCTACGGAAACCCCTCGGACAAGGAGCAGCAGCTGAACTCATGACATCGCGCACATAGAGAGAGTCACCGGGAAGACCGCGACGAACCCGTCGCAACCGATGTGCCTCTCGAAACCCTCTCTGAGTTGAAGAAGCCCGAGGGTGGCTTCTGGGTCGGAGGGGGTTTTGTATGTGAAGCGCCATAGTCAGACGAGCGAGCTCATAGAATCCAATGGCCAGGAAGTACCCACTCGAAAAGACCCGCAACATCGGCATCATGGCCCACATCGATGCGGGCAAGACGACCACGACGGAGCGCATCCTTTACTACACGGGCGTCAACTACAAGATCGGCGAAGTGCACGATGGCGCTGCGACCATGGACTACATGGAGCAGGAGCAGGAGCGCGGCATCACGATTACCTCAGCTGCCACGACATGCTTTTGGAGCCCCGGAACGGGCCCATTCGGCGACGATCAGTTTCGCATCAACATCATCGACACGCCTGGCCACGTGGACTTCACCATCGAGGTCGAGCGTTCGCTTCGTGTGCTCGATGGCGCCGTTGCCGTGTTCGACGGCAAAGAGGGCGTAGAGCCCCAGTCCGAGACGGTGTGGCGGCAGGCCGACCGCTACGTCGTCCCGCGCATCTGTTTCATCAACAAGATGGACAAGGCGGGCGCCGATTTCCCCACCGCGTTCCAGTCGATCAAGGATCGACTCAACGCTCCTGCCGTCGCCGTGCAGCTTCCGCTTGGCCAAGAGGCCGAGCTCGAGGGCATCATCGATCTGGTCGCGATGAAGGCGAATCGCTTCACGGACGACAACCTCGGAGCGGAGTGGATCGTCGAGGAAATCCCCGCGGAGTTCAAGGAGCAGGCTGACGAGGCCCGCGCCCTGCTCGTCGAAGCTGCATCCGAGGTCGATGACGCATTGATGGAGCGCTACCTCGAGGGCGACACCGATTTTTCGGAGGCGGAGCTCCTTAGGGCGCTT
This sequence comes from Deltaproteobacteria bacterium, assembly GCA_041821485.1. Lineage (GTDB taxonomy): Bacteria > Myxococcota_A > Polyangia > Polyangiales > Houyiibacteriaceae > SG8-38. The sequence goes on along the minus strand of JBGUEF010000116.1, from coordinate 1,627 downwards.
CGCAAGGGCTGCCTCGAGCAGAGCATCGTCCCTGTTCTCACCGGCTCCGCCTTCAAAAACAAGGGTGTTCAGCAGCTGCTAGACGCTGTCGTGAACTTCCTTCCCTCGCCGCTCGAGGTTCCCGCCATTCAGGGTGTGGACCCCGACGACCTGGAAAAGAAGATGGAGCGCAAGGCTTCGGACGACGAGCCATTCAGCGCCCTTGCGTTCAAGATCATCAACGACCCCTTCGTCGGCCAATTGACGTTTTTCCGGGTCTACTCCGGTGTGCTCGAGGCGGGCAGCGGGGTCCTCAACTCGACCAAGGGCAAGAAGGAGCGGGTCGGCCGGATCCTTCAGATGCACGCGAACAACCGCGAGGAGCTCAAGGAGATCCGCACCGGCAACATCGCTGCCGCGGTCGGTCTCAAGACGGCCACCACCGGTGATACGCTTTGCGATGACAAGGCGCCAATCATCCTCGAGAGGATGGATTTCCCGGAGCCGGTCATTTCCGTGGCGATCGAGCCGAGGACCAAAGCCGACCAGGACAAACTGGGGGTAGGGCTCATGAAGCTCGCCGCCGAGGACCCGAGCTTCCGTGCCCACACCGACGAGGAGTCCGGCCAGACCATCATCAGCGGCATGGGCGAGCTCCATCTCGAAATCATCGTCGACCGGCTGAAGCGCGAATTCCAGGTCGATTCCAATGTTGGCGCACCGCAGGTCGCATACCGCGAGACCATCACCAAGGAAGTCGAGTCTGAGGGCCGCTACGTCAAGCAAAGCGGCGGCCGGGGGATGTTCGGCCACGTGTGGGTGAAGCTCGAGCCGCTCGAGTCCGGCAGCGGATACGAGTTCGAGAACAAGATCGTCGGCGGGGTCGTGCCGAAAGAATTCATCCCCGCCGTGCAAAAGGGCATCAAAGATGCCATGACCCGCGGCGTCATGGCCGGCTACCCCGTTATCGATGTCAAAGCAACGCTGTTCGACGGCTCGTACCACGACGTCGACTCCAGCCAGGCTGCTTTCGAAGTGGCTGGCTCATTGGCGTTCCAGGACGGTGCGAAGCGAGCAGGCATTCAGCTTCTCGAGCCCGCCATGGACGTTGAGGTCCGCGTCCCCGAGGACTACATGGGGGAGGTCATCGGCGACCTCAACTCCCGGCGCGGCAACGTAACGGGAATGGATTCTGTGGGCGGTGTGCAAGTGATTCGTGCATTTGTCCCGCTCGCGAACATGTTTGGCTACGTAAACGACCTGCGTTCTAAAACTCAGGGGCGTGCGGTGTACACGATGCAGTTCAAGGAGTATCAGGCGGTGCCCCAGGGTGTCGCCGATGAAATCGTCGCCAAGGCGAAGGGCGGATGAGGAGCTAACGATGGCTAAAGAAAAGTTTGTCCGAGACAAACCACACATGAACGTAGGCACGATTGGTCACATCGACCACGGTAAGACGACGCTGACGGCGGCGATCATGAAGGTGATGTCCGATAAGCACGGCGGCGAGGTCAAGAGCTACAAAGACATCGCCAAGGGTGGGACCGAGCGTGACGACACCAAGACGGTGACGATCGCGACGAGCCACGTGGAGTACCAGACGGGCAACCGTCACTACGCCCACGTCGATTGCCCGGGCCATGCCGAC
>JBGUEF010000115.1:0-9212 GCA_041821485.1 Deltaproteobacteria bacterium | reverse complement strand
GCTTCCGCTAGATCCGCCTGAGCCGGCACCGCCGCTCGAACCCGCCGAGCCGCCGGATCCAGCTGAGCCGCCGTTGCTGCTTTCGTCATCCCCACAGCCCGTAATCGCCAGCATCGAGCCGAACACGATCGCCCACAGAATTTGTCGCTTCTCCATCGCCCAACCTCCTCCACCACCGTGTGCGATGGCGTCCGTGAATGTGGGTAACAGAATACTGAGGGTTTGTTCAAGAAGATAGCAGTGCCAGCGTCAGTGCCAGCGTCAGCGTCAGCGTCAGTGTTCCGGGGTCGGGCGGGTGGCGTAGTCGGCCAGCGCTCTCACGATGTTGTCCGCCAGCTTCTTTGCATCCCCCTGCTTCCCCGCGATCCCATTCGCCAGAAAACTAAACGCCACCGATCGCTCCGGCTCTCCCAGCACATAGCCCGACAGCGCGACCACGTCCCTCAGCGTCCCTGTCTTCGCGCGGACCATTCTTGGACGGGGCAGGTCCTTGAGGCGGGTCCGTAGGGTTCCGTCTGAGCCGGCTACCGCGAGGTGTGCGACGTACTCTGCTCGGATCGCAGGGTCGCGATAGACGGCGACCAGGGTTTCCGTCACGTGCCGCGGGGCGATCTGGTTCCCGTCAAAGAGGCCGGAGCCGTTGACCATGACGAGTCCTTCCGTATCGACGCCCATCTTCATGAGCTCCTCGCGTACGACGACGGTGCCGTTCGCAGAGGTGCCGGGTCTTTCCAGTTGGGCGCCCAGGATCTTCAGCAACATCTCGGCGGTGAAGTTGTCACTCCACTTGCCCAGGGGGTAAAGCAACGAGCTCAGTTGACTGGAGGGCATATCGACGAGTACCGGCTGCTGCTCGGTGACCGGCCCATATTCCACAGCCAAGGCACCGCCGACCCCCGCCTTCTTCAACGCACGCACCAAGAGAAGCGCTGCGTAGGTCTTCGGGTCCGGGACGCGGCGGCGGTAGTACAAGGTGCGAACCTGCTTTGGGATCGCTCCATCGACGCGAACGGCGAGGTGTCCGTCGTCCGTGAGCTTGTCTTCGATCCGCGGCGTCGGCGAACCGCCAGCGACGGTCACCGTCCGATTGTCGATCTGCACGTAACCATCCGCGAGCACGCGGACTCGCCCAGGGCCTTCGAGCTCGGAGCCAGGGCCGAGATGCACGACGTAGCTGTTGCGATTGACGGCGAAGGCGGAGATGGCCGCACGGAATGCAGCGGATTCCTTCGGTTGCTGTTCGAACGCGGGTGGGAGGATTTGGTCGTCGAAATAGGTGTCGTCGATCATGATTCGATCGACACTGTCCACCCCTCTCAGATGCAAGGCCTCCGCCAGCGCATCCAATCCTGCGTACCCCAAGCTTGGGTCGCCGGATGCCCGAACCACCAGCTGAGTCACGCGGCCGTTCTCGATCGTACCCTCGACCTTGGTGGCCGCTCGGAACGCCGGTCCTAAGCGCCGAAGTGCAGCCGCGGCGGTCAGGAGCTTCTGGTTCGACGCAGGATTTCGAGGGCGTTCGGGACGATTGCGGTACAGTTCCTCCGCATCGTGCAAACGAACGACATGAATCCCGAGCCCATCGCCAAGGCCCGCCTGCCGGACGAGGGTGGCGATCGTGTGCGCAAGCGGCTCCGGCCCCTTGGCGCGCGCGCCGGGGCTCACGGCCAGCAGGCCGATGATCGCGAAACAAAGAAGCGCTCGGTGCGCCATCGCCTGCAGCCTAGCAGCGCCCTCGTACTACTCCTAGTGATTGGCCTTGGCTGCGGCCGGCCAGTGGCTCAGGATCCGGACGCCCTGGTGGTGATGCTCCCGCGGGATGCGGAGCAACTCGACCCGCGCTTCGTCAGTGATCCGTACGGGCTTCGCGTCTCACGGCTCCTGTTTGGCTCGCTGGTGACGATCGATCCGCGAACACTCGAGGTGATCCCAGACCTCGCGGAATCGGTGACGGCATCGAGCCCGACACAATTCGAGGTGCGGCTCCGTGATGGCTTGCGCTTCAGTGACGGTAGCCCCCTAGACGCGAAAGACGTGGTGGCCACCTTCGAGGGCATCGTCGATCCGAAGCTCCGAAGCCGCTACGCGCACACCTATCGAAGGATCGCCGAGATGCGGGTACCGGACCCGCGAACCATCGTTTTCATCCTCCACGAACCCCACGCCACATTTCTGACGGATCTCGAGCTCCCGATCGTTCGAACTGAAGACGCCTATCGACGAATCGCCACGCCCGAGGATCCGTTTCCCGTGGGGGCCGGACCGTACCGCCTCGTCAAACGTGACCCGGGAGTGCTCGAGCTGCGCGCCAACCCTCACTGGCATCGCGGAACGCCCAAGTACCCCAGCTTGCGATTGGTCGTCATCCGGGACGACAACACCCGTGCGCTGCGAATGCTAGCGGGGCAGGGCGATCTCGCCATCGCCTCGATTCCTCCGCTGCTGCTTCCGATGTTCCGAGACGACCCACGTTTTGAAACGCGAAGCGCGGCAGGAATATCGACGATGTATCTCGGCTTTCAGACCACGTCACCCAAGCTCGACGACGTCCGGGTGCGCAGCGCGATTGGGTACGCCATCGATCGCGCGCTCCTGGTGCGCGCCAAGTACGACGGCCTCGCGCGAGTCACGGACAGTTGGATTCCACATGGGCATTGGGCGGACGTCGGCGTGTTGCCACCTCGCGGCTTCGATCCTGACCAGGCTCGCGTGCTCCTCGACGCGGCCGGGTTCGCTGATCCGCCGGGCCCCGAGCCTCGCATGCGCCTCGTGCTTCGGACGACCTCCGAGCGGTTTCGGCAGTCGGTCGCACGCGCGATCGCCGCCATGCTGGGAGACGTCGGCATCGAGGTCGACGTACGGCCGTCGGAAGCAGCGACCTTGATCTCCGACCTCAATCGCGGACGCTTCGAAATCACTTTGCTGCAGGTGCCGGAGGTGATCGAGCCACACGTCCTCAGCTGGTTCTTCGATTCCTCGCGGATCCCTGGCCCGGAGAGCGAGGGCGCGAACCGTTGGCGGTACCAGAACGAGGAGCTCGACCGACTCTTCGAGGTCGGCAGAACCGAAGTCGATCGACAGCGGCGGTTCGCGGCCTATGAGCGAGTCCAGAGCATCCTGGCCCGTGACCTTCCGGTTCTGCCCCTGTGGCAGCCAGATATCATCGCGGTGGTCCGGCAAGGATCGAACTTCGACGTGCCGAGAGACGGACGCTTCGGGACGCTGGCGTTCTGAACGCTCAGTGGTACCGTGCAGGGTGATCCTGAGGGACCCGGTCCACGGCTTGATCGCCTTTGAAGGCATGGCGGAGCGACTGGTTCGATCCCTGCTCGACACGCGGGAAGTTCAACGCCTGCGGCGCGTTCGCCAGCTTGGACTCGCCTCGCTGGCATTCCCGGGAGCGGAGCACACACGCTTCTCGCATGCGATCGGTGCCGCACACGTCATGCAGGCCCTTCAGCACCGCATCGACGCGTGCAGCGACGAGTTGCCCGTCGACCAGAGGCTCGACGAGGAGGCGAGGGCGGAGGGGCTAGCAGCCGCGCTCTTGCACGACTTGGGTCACGGCCCGTTCTCGCACCTGTTCGAGGAAGTGCTGCCCCACGCCAAGCATCACGAGCAGTGGACGCAGGAGATCTTGCTCGACCCATCGACCGAGGTGCACCAAGCCCTCGAATCGTTCTCCGCGGGGATGGCGGAGCGAGTCACGAGCTTGTTGAACGGTAACTATCGGCTCAGCTATCTCAGCCAAAGTGTCAGCGGAACCTTGGATGTGGATCGCGCGGACTATCTCTTGCGTGATAGCCACATGACGGGCGTGCGCTATGGCTTGTACGACCTCGACTGGTTGCTGCAAGCGTTGACGGTCGCGTGCGTGAACGATCGATGGGTCCTCGCCATCGAAGGCCGCAAGGGGTTGCCGCCGGCGGAGAGCTTCTTCCTCGGGCGGCACTTCATGCACCAGCAGGTCTACCACCACAAGGCCACCCGGGCGGCGGAAGCATTGGTGCGCGCGATCTTCATGAGAGTCAGCGAGCTGATTTACGACGGCTCACCACCTGCACCACTCCTACCGGCGTTTCGTGCAGCCGCCCTTGGAGAGTCCCTATCGCTCGACGAATATCTTCGGATGGACGACGCCGAACTGCTCACCTGCCTCGGCGCATGGGAGCGTGGAGGCGACCCCACACTCGCAGAACTCAGCAAACGTCTCCGGTGCCGCCAGCTCCCGAAGACCGTTCCGCTCCCGGACAAGCGTCGGGACCTCTGGGACGAAGCCCTCCAGGCCGCCAAGGAGATCGTCGCCGCGGGAGGGCTCCGGCCCGACCTCACGGTCTGGCTCGACATCGCCGAAGACGTTCCCTACAGCGAGCCCACCGACGGCAGCTCTGATGGCATGTGGGTCACCCTCCGCCACCAGCCTTTGCAACGGCTGGGAGACGCTTCATTCCTCCTCGGCGAGCTCCGAAACAAGCGCATCGAGCGCTCCCGCCTCATCTTTCCCGCCGAGTTCCGGGACGAGGTGGTCGCCGCGATGCATCGCGTGCTCGATTGACACCCCGAGCACGAAACCGCGATTTGCGGTAAGGTCAAGGCTAGACGGAACCGGTTGGGGGATGGCCAGGATTCTCATCGTCGATGATCAGGACAACGCACGGGGCATGCTTTCCGAGATGCTGCGCGCGGAGGACTATGACGTCGACCAGGCGCCGAGCGGAGAGTCCGCGTGCGTCATGGTCGCCGAGAAGAGCTACGACCTGGTCATCACCGACCTGAGAATGGGAGACGTCGGCGGCCTCGAAGTGCTGCAACGAACCAGAGAGGCATCGCCGCTTACCGAGGTGATCGTCATGACGGCCTTCGGCACCGTGGAAGACGCCGTCGAAGCGATGCGCTTCGGCGCCCACGACTTCGTGCAGAAACCCTTCGTCGAAGAGGAGCTTCTCACCAAGGTCGCGCGTGCGGCACGCAGGAGGCACCTTGCGGGCGAGCTGCGCGCTGTCGCCGCGGATTTCCGTGAGCGCTACAACTTCGGCAACATCATCGGGCAGTCCGCAGAGATTCGGGACGTCCTCGGTCGCATCATTCGCATCGCCCCCACCGATGCGACAGTTCTCATCACCGGCGAGAGCGGCACCGGCAAGGAACTGGTGGCGCGAGCAATCCATGCGAACTCGTTGCGTGCGGAGCGGCCGTTCGTCTCGATCAACTGCGCGGCTCTCACCGAAACACTGCTCGAAAGCGAGCTCTTCGGACACATGCGGGGCGCGTTCACGGGCGCCGTACAGACACGCAAGGGCCTCTTCGAGGAAGCCAACGGCGGCACGTTCTTCTTCGACGAAATTGCCGAGACCCCGCCGTCGCTTCAGGCGAAGCTCCTACGTGCGATTCAGGAAGGCGAGATCCGCAGGCTCGGCGACAACAGCTCGATCAACGTCGATGCGCGCATCATTGCGGCGACCAACCAAGATCTGCGAACCCTCATCGAGGAGAAGCGCTTTCGCGAGGATCTCTACTACCGGCTCAACGTGGCGCGCTTCGAACTGCCGCCCCTCCGGGAGCGCAAGGAGGACATCGCGCCAATCACCGAGAGCTTCATCGAGAAATACGGCAAGAAAATGGGGCGGCAAGCCTCGCTCGGGCCGGGCGTCATGGACTATCTCCTCGGCTACGATTTTCCCGGAAATATTCGAGAGCTCGAGAACCTGATCGAGCAAGGTGTGGCCCTGGCGCAAGGCGGTCAGATTCACCTATCGGACATCGTCCCCACGTCGAACGGCAACGGCGGGTCTCTGCACCCCGGGCGTCAATCGCTGGCCGACATGGTGCAAGAGGTCGAACGGGACGCGATCGTTCGCGCGCTTCGGCATGCCGAGGGCAACAAGGAGCGCGCGGCCGAGCTCCTCGGGCTCAGCCCAACGACGCTATGGCGCAAGATGAAGCGCCTGCGGCTCGAGTGGCCCTGAGCAAGCTACTGGGTCTGCTCTTCGCGAGCCGTGTCGATACGCTCTTCGCGAGCGTAGGTGTGTCCGACGATGCCTTGCAGCTGGTCCGAGATCGTCTCCGGAACCTGGGAGGCTCCCGCATCTTGAGCCGGTGGCTGCGTCACGTCGTGCACCTGCCCGCCGATCTCTTTTGTGATGCGTTCCGTCGCAGCGCCCACCTCGCGCCCGAGCTCCTGCGCTTCCTCAGTGTCCGCGACGCGCATCAGGTGCTGAAAGGCGGAACGCTCGCCGAGCTGAACGAAGAAGAGGACGTAGACCAAGAAGGCCAGGATGGCGCCCCTCCACATCAGCCTCATCGATCGACGAATCATGCCTCTTCCCGACGGATACCATAGCTCCGCATTTTCTTGTGAAGGTTGGTGCGTTCCACCCCGAGAATTGTCGCGGCGCGCGAGATGTTCCAGCCCACCTCGTCGAGGGTCTGAAGGATGTAGTCCTTCTCGACCCGGCTTCGATACTCCCGCAAAGTCAGGCGTTGGCCGGTGGTGTCCAGCCTCGCGGGCAGGCCCGAGGCCGGGGACGTCTCACGTCGCACCTCGCTGAGGACGCCCTCTTCGGGCAGATCGTCGAGCGTGATCCGGTCACCGCTGAGGATCGCCATCCGCTCGACGACGTTGCGGAGCTCGCGGACGTTTCCCGGCCACGGCCGCTCCGCCAGGGCGTCTAGAACCTCCTCGTCGATGGGCTTCTCTCGGAGCCCGTTCTCGATCGTGAACTCGCGGAGAAACCCCTTCGCCAGCAGGACGATGTCGGACTTTCGCTCGCGGAGCGGCGGGCTCACGATCGGGACGACGTTGAGGCGAAAATAGAGATCCTCCCGGAATCGCCCGTCCTTGACCTCGAGCTCCAGGTCTTTGTTGGTCGCCGCCAGCACGCGGACGTCGACGGCGATCGATTTCTCGCTGCCGACGCGTGAGATCTCTCCGCTTTGGAGCGCCCGCAGCACCTTGGCCTGAGCGCTTGCGCTCATATCGCCGATCTCGTCGAGTAAGAGGGTGCCACCGTTGGCGAGCTCGAACATGCCCTTCTTGCGTCCTTGCGCGCCGGTGAAGGCCCCGCGCTCGTAGCCGAAGAGCTCACTCTCGATCAGCTCCGCTGGAATGGCTGCACAGTTCACTTTGACGAAGGGCTTGTCGGCGCGCGGGCTGAGCCGATGAATGGCCCGCGCAATGAGCTCCTTGCCCGTTCCGCTTTCTCCCGAGATGAGCACGCGCCCGTTCGTGGGTGCGACCTTCTCGAGCTGCGCGAAAAGCGAACGGATGACGTCGCTCTCACCGATCATCTCGTAGCGGTGCTCGACGTCAGCGCGGAGCTGCTCCACCTCGCGCTGCAGCTGCCAAGTCTGGAGGGCATTGCGAACGGTGACCAGGACTCGGTCCCGATCGAGTGGCTTCTCGAAGAAATCCGTTGCGCCGAGCTGCACGGCTTGTACCGCTTCGGCGACCGACGCATGGCCGGACACCATCAGCACGGGGAGTCTCCGCGTCTCTGGCACGTTGCGAATCTTCTCGAGCGCCTCGATACCGCTCATCTTGGGCAGCCGAACGTCCAGGATGAGAAGGTCGACCTCGTTGTTCTCGAGTGTCTCGAGGCATTGCTCGGCCGACGACGCCTCGAGCGTGTTGAACCCAGAACCCTCGAGCACCATCCGCAAGGTGCGCCGGATGTTCTTTTCATCGTCGACGACGAGAATTGTGGCAGCCATGCAACAGTGCTTATATCACGCTGGATTATGGCCGACCCAAAGAGTGATAGAGTGGGCTGATCGTGAATGACGGGGAGTCCACCAGCGCCCGCTTCGAGGCTCTGCTCAGAGGGGCCAGGCCGCCGACAGGAGGCGTCGACCTCAAAGAGATCGCGTTCGAGGTGGCGCCGGCACTTCCTCTGTTGAATGAGCTGCCCGCAGAGGAACGTGCGGGCGGCGACTACGAATCCTTCGAGTTCCGAGAATGCTTCGCGGTGCTGACCCTCCTCGGGCGGCGCCTCGCTTTGCTCGATCTCACGCCCACGGCGGCGGTTCAGATCGTGCTGCTCGCGCTGCGCGCCGTAGAGGGGTCCGACGAACCTCCTTCGGGTGGCTTCACGCGGGCCGTCATCGCGGCTGCCGTTGAAGGGTTCGTCCTCGGGCGCGAGGAGCGCGTCGCACAGACGGCCGAGACGCGCGCGGCCAAGCCTCTCAGGCCGTTGCGGATCGACGAAGCAGCGTTCGCGTTGATAGCGTCTGGAGTGCACGAGCCCGCGGCGTTGAGCGAATGCGTCGACGCGCTGGGGCGCGCGATGCTCAACGCCGACGTCGAGATTGCAATCGTCGACCTCACCCAACTCGGCGAACCGAACCGAGAACGCGCTGCGGCGGTGTTTGCGGCGGACGAAGTCACGAGGATGCTCGGCGGCGCATGTTTCTTCACCGGGGTCGATTCACGATGGAGGGCGGCGGCCGACGATGCTCGGATCCCCCTGGACACCCTGCAGATCGCCCCGGACCTCGCGGGCGCGGTTGCGGCCGCGCGGGAAATGGCGGAGCGCTCAACCGAAAGCGCGAATCCAAAGTGGCGCGCGCTGTTGGACCGACTCCGCCGATGACGGGCCTTGGGCTACTCGGACCCTAGCTCACGGAGAGCTTCTTCCGCCGGCGCTCTGGTCTTGCGATGCGCCGCAGCGCGCTGCAGCCATTTGCGCGCCTCGGCGACCTTGTCGAGTGCCTGGTAGCATTTGCCGATCGCGAGCTCTTCCTCCGGAGTGAATGCATCGTCCTTGTCGGCACGCGCACGGCGTTCGATGTCGTCGACCTTCCGCCGGCAGGCCGCGGTGACCTCGTCATCGCCTCGTTCCCGCTTGCTCGGAGCAGATGCCTTCGCGGCCCGTTCATTCGATCGCGAATCTTCAGCACCGCCCGCCGCCATATCGGCGGCAGGACGTGGGGCCGGGGTCTGAGCGACTCGCGCCGCGCGTGGTTCATTGGCTTGCGAGCGCGACCGCCGTTCTGCGCCGGCCGGCTTCGCGGCCACCTTCTTCGATTTGGCTTCCCTGCGTTCCGCGGTTTCCAACTGAGCCGCCTCCCCGGACGCCAGCTCCGCCACGGCAACCTTACTGTCGAGCGCCTCCTCCTCATCCGCGAGCATCGGCTCAGCCATGACCGCGTCTTCCGCGTATTTCATGTGGCGGGCGCAGCGTCGCCTTCTAGCTGCACATCCCGCGGCATCGTCC
>JBGUEF010000114.1:0-9236 GCA_041821485.1 Deltaproteobacteria bacterium | reverse complement strand
TTCAGAAAAAGGGGACAGTCCCCTTTTTGAAAGGGTTAATTTCGCCAGTGCCAACGTCAGCGACCCGCTTGACATCGAGCGGCCAGATCGGAAGGCTGCGGCGCATGGCCGACCCCGTCTCCAAAGAGCTCTTCGCCCGCGCCTCCAAAGTCATTCCTGGGGGCGTCAACTCCCCAGTCCGTGCCTTCCGCGCAGTCGGGGGCGAGCCGATCTTCATCAAGGAAGCCCACGGCCCCGTCATGGTTGGGGCGGACGGCACCGAATACGTCGACTATGTCGGCTCCTGGGGCCCGATGATTCTCGGGCATGCCCAGCCCGATGTGGTTGCGACGATTCAAAAGGCTGCGGAGAAGGGCTCCAGCTACGGCGCGCCGACCGAAGCCGAGATCACGATGGCCGAACGCCTGCGCGACGCGGTCCCGTCGATGGAAATGTCACGCCTGGTCTCGAGCGGAACCGAGGCCACCATGGGTGCGCTCCGGGCCGCCCGCGGATTCACCGGACGCGATCTCATCGTGAAGTGCATTGGCGGCTATCACGGCGGCGCTGACTATCTGCTCGTCAAAGGAGGCAGTGGGCTGGCAACCTTGGGTGAGCCGGACAGCGCCGGTGTGCCCGCCGCGATCGCCGGAACGACCCTCGTCGTCCCCTACAACGACGCCTACGCCCTCGAAAAGATCTTCGCCGAGCGAGGCAATGAGATCGCCGCTGTCATTTTCGAGCCGGTCGCCGGCAACATGGGCTGCATCCCACCGGATCCCGTCTGGCTCGACGCGCTCCGCACGCAGACGCAGAATCACGGCGCCCTTCTGATCTGCGACGAAGTGATGACCGGCTTCCGAGTCGCCTGGGGCGGTGCGCAGGCCCGCTACGACATCCGGCCCGATCTGACCTGCCTCGGCAAGATCATCGGAGGCGGGCTTCCGGTCGGCGCGTACGGCGGAAAGCGCGAAATCATGGAGAAAATCGCGCCCCTCGGGCCGGTGTATCAGGCGGGCACCCTGAGCGGAAACCCGCTCGCCGTCGCCGCCGGCCTCGAGACCATCGAGCAACTGCTCCGCCCTGGCGTCTACGAAGACCTGGAAAACAAGGGCGACCAGGTCCAGGCGCTACTCGAGCAACATGCAGGGGCCGCCGGCGTGCCGATCACCGTTCAGCGAGTGGGCTCGATGCTCACGGCCTTCTTCCGGAACAAACCCGTCCGCAACTGGGATGAAGCCGCAGACACCGATCGCGAGGCCTTCGCCAAATGGCACGGCGCACTGCTCGAAAACGGCGTCTATTGGCCCTGCAGCCAGTTCGAGGCGGCGTTCGTCTCCTTGGCGCACGACGCGGATTCCCTGCAGAAGACCGGCCGGGCATTCAAAGCCGCCTTCGCCGCCCTCTGAACGCCGAAAACCAACCAATTTCCTTGGTAGAAATGGTCTCCGACCAACCTTGACCCTACATGCCTCCGTGCTATACGCCGCGCGCTCTTTGGGCGCGGATCCTTGGAACTGTAGGGAAACGATGTGCTGGCGATGCTCCTCAACCGGGAACAGCGGGAGCAGCTCAGGCAGATGGGCAGCTTCTCGACGATTGGCCTCGAGCTCGGCCTTTCGGTCGCGCTCGGCTACCTCGGAGGTGAATGGTTAGACGGCAAGCTTGGCACTGAACCTTGGCTCAAATGGATTGGCCTCGGCTTTGGGCTTGCCGCAGGCGCGCGAAGCCTCTACAGGGTCGTCCGCCGCGCCCAGCGGATGATGGAAGAAGAAGACGAATCCCCGTGATCGACCAACTCAAATCGCAGACCCCTCGCCACGTCGCAGTTGCGGCGCTCGTGCTGACCGGCCTCGCTTTTGTACTTGGCGGCGTGAGCATCGGGATCGGCGCTGCCGTGGGCGGCATCGTTGCGACTTTGGATGCCTGGGCGATCACCTGGCTGGCGAGTCGCATCGTCAACGGCGCTGGCTTCATCGGCCGCGGGCTCGCGGCTGGACTCTTGGGCGCCAAGCTCGTTGTGCTTTTGGCCGTCTGTTGGGCGTTGCTCGCCCGTTGGGGCGTCGACCCGCTCGGTTTCTCCGTCGGTCTCGGCGCATTGGTTCTCGGCATGCTCTACAGCGGTGCCGAGTTGTCTATGCGAGAAGCCCAGGCCGCAGGGGAACCCCAAGCGGCAGGGGAGGGGTAAGGCATGCCGCACGGCGAATCATGGTTTAGCTTCCTGCCGTTCTACGCATCGCTCCAGCACGCGATGTCGGAGGCCTTCGGTCCGAGCTACATGGAGCACAACGCTCATCTCGGGGTGCAGCACGTCATCGCGTACACCGTCGTCGTGCTCTTCCTCATTGGCGTGGGTTTCTACATCAACCGCCGCCTCAAGAACACCGAGGACAACATCCTCCCCGAGGGCAAAGTCACCTTCTACGGCTTCGTCGAAACGATCGTCGGCGCGACCTACAACATGTCGGCCGACCTGATGGGCCCCAAGCCTGCCAAGTACTTCCTGCCCCTCATCGGCGCCTGTGCACTCGTGATTTTCTTCTCCAACGCGCTCGGCTTGATTCCAGGTTTCCTCCCGCCGACCGACAATCTCAACACCACGTTCGCCATGGCGATGATCATCTTCGTCGTGACTCACGTGTACGGCGTCAAAGAGCACGGCTTCGTGAAGTACTTCTCGCACTTCTTCGGGCCCAAGGTGCCTTGGTGGATCGCCTGGTTCATCAACCCGCTGATGTTCTTCATCGAGCTCATCAGCCACATCGTTCGCCCGATCACTCTGGCGATTCGTCTCATGGCCAACATGACGGCCGACCACCTCGTGCTCGGCATCTTCGTCAGTCTGTTTGCCAGCATGGGTCTGGTGCTCCTACCGGTGCCCGTCGTCTTTTACCTAATGGGCTGTCTGGTCATCACCGTCCAGACTTTGGTCTTTTGTTTGCTGTCGGTGATTTACATCACCCTTGCGATTCAACACGAAGAAGAACACTAAGTTTCCCTCTCGGAAGAGAGGCTTGAGGAGGCTCCGGAAAATGAAGAAATTGGCTCTTCGACTTGTCAGCTTTGCTGCACCACTCGCTCTCACGGCCACGGCGTTCGCACAGGATGCGCCGATGTCAGAGGCTGAGGCCACCGCGATTGCAGGCCGTGCGCTTGCCGCCGGTCTGGCCATCGGCATCGCAGCATTCGGCTGCGGCATGGGTCAGGGTCGCGCAGCGGCCGCAGCCCTCGAGGGTATCGCTCGTAACCCGAACGCTTCGGGCAAGATCCTCGTCCCGCTGATTCTCGGCCTGGCGCTCATCGAGTCCCTCGCGATTTACGCGCTCGTCATCGCATTCCAGGTGCAGCCGTAAGCCGTAGCTCTTGTCGGGGCGTACCGGTTTGGGTGCGCCCTGGCGGGCGACGACTTTGGGCACCATACTTGCGATCATGACTGACGTGCAGGACGCGACTCCATCCTCGGAACCCGCTCGCAAGCGAGGGCTTCCCGGTTTTGTCAAGGTAGGGCTCGTGTTCGCCGTGCTCGTCGGTGCGTCCGCGTGGCTGCTTTCGGGCAGTGACAACCCCTTCGTGTACTCGAAGCTGGTGCATGAGGTCATGAGCGAGCCGGACTCCTTCGAAGGCCGCCACCTGCGGGTCGAAGGTGAGCTGCGACAGGGCTCGATTCAGTTCCGCGAGGAGCCGTGCGAATGGCGCTTCGTCCTCCACAAAGAGGGCAAAGAGATGCCCGTGCGCTTCCCGCAGTGTGTCGTGCCCGACACGTTTCGCGATGGCATGGGCATTCAGGTGACCGTCCAAGGCGAGCTCGGCGACGACGGCGTGTTCCTCGCAAATCAGGTGATTCCACGCTGCCCCTCGAAGTACGAGATGCAAGAGCGCATGGAAGCCGGCGAGGAAATGCCCTACGACCCGAACGCGCCGCTTCCGGGCCAGAGCTAAAGCTAAGAAAGCCCGCCTCCTAGAAGGAGACGGGCTTTTCGCGATGGTTGAGGAGAGCTGCTACTGAGCGTCGATCTTCTTGAGACGGTTCTCGTGGAGTTCCTTCTCCCTGGCCGCCGCCCCGTCGATGCTCTTGAGTTGCTTCTCATGTAGCTCGTTCACGCGCGCGCGCCTGGCTTCGATCTCCTTGACCCGGCCCTCGTGACGCTTCTCCTCCTGCTTGTGCAGGCGTTCCTTTCTAGCTTCCCTGGCTGCGGCGGCTTTGGCCTCCTGCTCTGCCTTGCGAGCTTCGGCCTTGGCCTTCTGCTCTGCCTTGCGAGCTTCGGCCTTGGCCTTCTGCTCTTCGGCCTTGGCTTTTTGCTCTACCTTGCGAGCTTCGGCCTCCGTCTTGCCCTTCTGCTCGGCGTCTTTGGCCTCTTTGCCAGCCGCAGCTTTGGCTTCGCCGGCATCCGCGCTCGCGCTGAGCGTGGCCGTGGACGAGACGCCGAAGATCAACGTCAAAGCGATCAATATCGATGGAACGATTCTCATTCTCTTCCTCCTGTGGGGTGTGGGCCTCGACGGAGTCGCCCCCCGCCCACACTCATCTCCCCGCAGGGTAGGTCGCAATCTCGATGGGCCCAAGCGATTTGGAGATTCTTGACCGGCTTGACTAAACAACCGTACAGTGCTGTGCATGAGCGCAGTGGGGGGGCATACAACGGGTAGGGATCACGCTTTTCGGCGGCTGGATGAGCCCTGGGCAAGGCCCAGGGGGGCTGCGGAGGTTCTCGCACGCTGGCAAAGCAATGGGACCTGGCGGAACGTGACCTGGAGCCATGCGATCGAGCCGCACGAGGCGAGCGTCGTAGAAATGCCAGCTGCTTTGGCTCCTGGCGTCGTGCGGGCGCTGCATCAGCGGGGCATCCGGGAGCTCTACAGCCATCAGGCGCGCGCCTTCGATCTCGCTTCGAGGGGCAAGCACGTGGTCGTTGCTACTCCGACCGCCTCCGGGAAGAGCCTCTGTTACAACCTGCCGATCCTGCAGTCGCTCGCCTCCGATCCGAGCGCGACGGCTCTCTATCTGTTTCCGACCAAGGCGCTGTCCCGTGATCAGGAAGAAGCGTTACGGGGGCTGATGCGAGATGCCGACTTGAGCGTCGGAGCGATCACGTACGACGGCGACACTCCGAATGATGCACGCCGTGCTGCGCGACAACGCGCGGGCGTATTACTCACCAACCCCGACATGTTGCACGCGGGCATCATGCCGCACCACACCGGGTGGGCGCGGCTCTTTTCGAACTTGAAGTATGTCGTCGTCGACGAGCTGCACACGTATCGCGGCGTCTTTGGGTCACACCTCGCGAACGTCATGCGCCGCCTGCAGCGCATCGCGCGTTTTCATGGCTCGTCGCCCACGTTCCTGTTCGCGTCTGCCACGATAGGCAATCCGCGTGAACACGCGTCGCGCATCTGCGGCGAGCCGGTCGAGCTCATCGACGACAGCGGGGCGCCGACCGGTCTGCGGCAAGTGGTCGTCTACAACCCACCTGTCATCAACGCAGAGCTCGGCATGCGGCAGAGCTACATCAAGACGGCGGTGCGACTGACGCAAGATCTGGTGCGCGCCGGCGTCCCGACTCTGGTGTTCGGCAACTCCCGCAACGGCGTCGAGGTGATGCTCAAGTATCTGAGGGACCGGCTGGCCCGCGACAAGATCGATCCATCCGCGATCCACGCGTATCGAGGTGGCTATCTGCCGCAGACCCGCCGTCGCATCGAGGCGGCTCTGCGAGAAGGCGAGATTCGTTGTGTCGTGGCAACCAATGCCCTCGAGCTGGGCATCGACATCGGGTCCCTCGATGCAGTCGTCTGCGCTGGGTATCCGGGGACGATGGCCGGGCTTTGGCAGCGGTTTGGCCGGGCAGGGCGGCGGCGCGATCTGTCTTTGGCCGTGCTGGTGTCGTCGAGCAATCCGGTCGACCAGTTCATGGCGCGCCATCCGCGACAGCTGATCTCGGCGCCGATCGAACATGCGCGCATCGATCCCGACAACATCGAGATTCTGATTCAGCACCTCAAGTGTGCAGCCTTCGAGCTGCCGTTCGAGCCAGACGACTTGTACGGCGACGTCCCGGACGACGCGCTTGGCGAAGCGCTCGACTACTTGGCCGACAACGGGGTCGTGCATCCCACCTCTACGGCGGCGGGTTCAATCTACCACTGGGCGTCGGACGGCTACCCCGCCAACAACGTCTCGCTCCGAAGCGCAAGCTGGGACAACTTCGTGATCATCGATCTGGACGGGAACCGAACGATCGCCGAGATGGACTGGCGGAGCACCCACACGATGCTGCACGAACAGGCGATCTACCAGCATGAGGGCGGTCAGTATCAAGTCGAGCGACTCGACTTCGACAACCACAAGGCGTTCGTGCGCCGTGTGAAGCCCGACTACTACACGACCGCGATGACCCACAGCAAGGTCACGGTGCTGGAGCAAGACCAGGGCTCTACCGTCGAGCTCGGCGAGGTGCCGCTCGACGCCGGCCTCGGTGACGTGAGCGTCATCGAGAAGGTCGTCGGCTACAAGAAGATCAAGTTCCACACCCATGAGAACCTTGGCTACGGGGAGGTGCACCTGCCCGAGATGCAGAAGCACACGACCGCCTATTGGCTCACCTTTCCCGAGGACTTCGTGCAGAGCCAAACCGAGCCGCGGGCGGTCGTCGTCGACGCGTTGCGTGGGCTTTCCAAGGCGATGCACGTGGTGGGCGCCGTGGGGCTCATGATCGACCCGCGCGATCTCGGTCGCACGCTTGGCAGTCGCAACGAAGACGAGGCGCCGCCAGGTAAGGGGCAGGGCCCGGGCTTCGATCCCACGATCTTTCTCTACGACACGGTCGCTGGCGGGATCGGCCTGGCGTCGCGGCTCTTCGAAGAGCGAGAGGAGTTGCTGCGTCGTGCACGGCATCTGATCGAAAGCTGTGAGTGCAACGAAGGCTGTCCTGGCTGCATTGGCCCGGATGCTTCCGGTGACGATGAGCCCGAGGCTGCGCGCAAGCGCCTGGTGCTTGGTTTGTTGGATGCTGTTGGCGTGAGCGCCATCCACTGAGGGCCGATGTCGATCAAACGAAGCCTCGCGCGGCTGGCGCAAACGACCCCTCGGCGACTCGACGTTGCGAGTGTTCGAGGCGCGCTTCCCGGTCAACGGCATGACACCGAGCATGGTGAGCTTCACCTGATCGACGAGTACCTCGAGCCTCACCATCATCACGGGCGGGCGCCCATTGCGGAAGCGCTGCGTGTGTCGACCGAGCGTCTCGCGCAGCTCGCCTTGGACCCCTCGCTCGAGGGCGTCGACCTTCAGCGAGCTTTGTTCTTCGACACCGAGACGACCGGCCTTTCGGGCGGGACGGGGACGGTGCCGTTTCTCATCGGCATCGGGTGGTTCGAGGACCAATCCATGCGGATTCAACAACTCTTTCTTCCGGAGCTCGGCCGCGAGGCGCCGATGCTGCACTGGCTGCGGGAGCGTGTGCAGCAGAGCTCCTGCCTGGTGTCCTTCAACGGCAAGACGTTCGACTGGCCGCTCTTGCGCAGCCGTTTCGTGTTGAACCGTGTTCGCGCGCCGGTCCTGCCTCCGCATCTCGATCTGTTGCATTGCGCTCGGCGGGTCTTGCGGTCGCGCCTGAAGTCGGTGCGGCTGGTGGAGCTCGAGCGCAAGGTGCTCGGGATGTACCGCGAAGACGACGTTTCGGGCGCGCTGATCCCTCAGCTCTACTTCGACTACCTCGGCGGCGGTGACGTGTCTCCCATTGCCAAGGTGATCGAGCACAACGCCAACGACTTGATCGCCTTGGCCGCGCTCGTTGCCGAGCTCGTCAATCACTTCGACGAGGTGCACGGTGGTGACGACCCTCGTGACCATTTAGCCTACGCAAAGGTTGCCGAGCGCACTGGCGACCGTGCCCGCGCTCGCTCCTTTGCCGATGCAGCTGCGCAAGGCGGTGGCGAATCGATGTGCACGGTCGAGGCGTGCATGCTCAATGCGCGGATGGCTCGGCGCGGGGGCGATGTCGACGACGAGGAACGAGCTCTCCTGGACGCGCTCCGGGCCGCCGATGATGAGATCCTGCGCGCTGGGGTCCGACTGGCGCTCAGCAAACTCTACGAACATCGGCGCAAGGACCTGGCGCGCGCGCTCGAGCATGCGGCCGGCACGGCGCTGGCCGAAGGGGAGGACGCCGCCGAACGAAGAGTGGCCCGGCTGGAGCGCCGACTGGCCCAGCAGCGGTGACCTTTTTTCGGCGCGAGGGCGGCTCTGGCACGGGCTGGCACACCGGGGTACTCTCTAGCCTCTGAAATCACGGCGGAATTCCGACGCGCGCACTGGCACCAAAGTTGCCTATACAGACGGTGTGGACCCCCGTGCGTGGAGAGAAGTCATGAATCGATTCTGGTTGGCTTGTGTGATTGTAGGCGCCGTCGCGATGATGGTTGCCGGTTGTGGTGAAACCAGCAGCGATGCCGTCGGTCCGGTCGAGGGATTCGTCTGTGGCGAGGACGGCAAGACCTATTCGGTCGAGGATGCTGCCCGCGGCGAGCATGACGTCGAACACCGTGGCCGTTGCGAAGAGCCAATGCATTGTGGGTCGCCCAACGATTGCTTCGTCGGCGACGAGTGCACGGGCCGGGCCGGCTTCCCTTCAGACCCTGAGGCCTACTGGTGCATTCCGGGCCCCACTCGTTGTGATTGTCCTGGCGTGTTCGAGCCGGTCTGCGGCGGGGATGGACGCAACTACATCAACGCCTGCGAGGCCGCATGTGCCGGCGCAGGCATTCGCCATGAGGGTTACTGCGAAGAACCGCCCGGCGAAGGCTGCGTCCGGGCAGGGTGCAGTGATCACCTTTGCGTCGAAGAGGGCGTTGATATCGCAAGCACCTGCGAGTGGAGTCCCGTGTACGAGTGCTACCAGCAGGCGACTTGCGAACGGCAGCCGAACGGACAGTGCGGGTTCACTCCGACGCACGAGCTCGTGGAGTGTTTGGAGCACTTCGTGCAGCCGAGAGAGTGCTACGACGACGGCGATTGTCCGCCGGGCCACTACTGCCAGCGGTTCGAAGTTTGGCCGGCCGATGGCATGGACCCGAGCATCCCTGAGCCCCCGCCCTGGGGCATGTGCATGGACTTGTGCGCGCTGATCGATTGTGCGCCTGGTTATGTCTGCGAGGCAGGTCACTGCATTCCGCAGCAGGGCATCTGCGATGACGATCACGACTGCCCGGTGGGCTGGATCTGCCAGGAAGGCATCTTGGGAAGCCCGCAGCACGAG